>NZ_NCKN01000034.1 GCF_002257455.1 Microbacterium sp. 13-71-7 | reverse complement strand
AGGCCTCCGACGAGCAACTTCTTGTTCATGGTCGTCACCGTACACCGGTCTGTGTCGAATTTCTAGATGCATTGTGGTGCAGATTGATGACGGTCTGCCGGGACAACCCGATCGCGTCGGCGATCTGATCCCACGGAATGCCCTGGTTTCGTGCCTCGACCACCCACATGGCGCGCTGGTCCCACACGGTGCGTATGGCGGTGAGGTTCGCGATCGGGTCCATACGGACAGTCTAAATCTTGTACGTACTTTGGTGCGGCAGCGCGCCGCAGACCGAGAGGAACTCGTCATGATCGACGGTGTCGCAGCTGCTCAGTGGCTGCTCAACTACGGCTCGGTCACCCCGAGCATGTGCCTGTACTACGTGTGGCAGGCGTACAAGGCGCAGGGCGCGTCGACCGGCATGGGAGCCCAATCCGCCTACGCAGCGTGGCTGCAGTCGGACGGCAAACGCCCCGGTGACCGCAACCCGCCCCCCGGCGCCGCCGTCTGGTGGGGGCGCCGCACATGGGACGGGAACATCGACGGCGACGTCGTCATCAGCCTCGGCGGCGGCCGCGTCGCGGTCACCGAGCCCCCCGGCCAGGACGCCGTCACCGGCTCCTGCACTCTCGACGAACGAGAGAACGAGATCAGCCGCGAGTACCTCGGCTGGACCTCGAGCATCTTCGACTGCCCCATCAACGTCGCGGCCGGCAAGGACGCGATCACCGCATCCGAGGAGGATGACATGTACGACGACAACAAGCACCGCGAGGTCCTCACCGCGTCCCGCCCGATCAAGCTCTACCAGATGGGCACCGGCGTCGTCGCTGTCGGCGAGGGCGGCGGGTTCTGGGTGATCCCGTCCGACGCGTACCTGCAGCTGCTCGTCGCGTGGGAGCTCGCGGGACCGAACCTCGTCGCCCGGCCTATCGACCAGAACGAGCTCACGGCGCTGTGCAACCTGCTCCGCACCGCGAACCCGGGAGGTGACGGCACCCCGGGCCAGCAGGTCGACACGATCCTGAAGCTGTCCGACGACGATGCGAAGCGGATCGCGGCGCAGCTCAGCGGGACGATCGCCGGGGATGTCGTGAGCCAGATCGGTGAACGGCTCGCCCCAAAAGCGTGACCCCGGACCCTGAGCCGGGGACACCAGTCCCGTACGTCGTGGACATCTCCCACTGGCAGACCAACATCACCCCTGACATCACGAAGCAGTGGGTGGCGGCGGGGATCAATCACGGCATCGTGAAGATCGGTGGCGGCAACAGCGGCATCTACGAGTCGCCCACGCACCGTGTCCAGGTCGCCGCTCTCCGGGCCGCGGGTGTTCCCGCATCCCGGTACTGGTTCAACGGGCGCGACGTGTCGATCGCGAACCAAGTGTGGGGTGCGCGGGCACAACTCGACACGACACCCCTCGCAGCCGGTGAACGGTTCATGTGGGATGTGGAGGACGAAGGCACCACGGCCCGGTGGACGCCGGCCGAGGTCGCCGATGCCGCACAGCGGCTCTCCGATCTTGTGCCCTACTCCCAGCAGGTTGTGTACGTGTCTGCGTCCGCGTCACGCGCCGCAGACTGGTCGCCTGTTGTCGCGCTTGGGCTGCAGGTCATGGTCGCCGACTACGGCAACGATGACGGCACACCCTCGAGCACGCCCCTGGTTGGGTTCTGGCCGCGCGACAAGGTCTGGATCTGGCAGTACACCTCCAAAGGCCGTCTCCCCGGGTATGCGGGAGACCTGGACCTGTCGACCGGTGACCTGCGGAACCTGTGGACCGTCCGCGACCTGCAGGAAGCGCTCAACAAGACCGGCGCGAACCTCACCGTGGACGGGGACTACGGTCCTGCCACCCTCGCCGCTGTGACTGCGTTCCAGGAAGCTCACGGGCTGACCCCGGATGGTGATGCTGGGCCTCTCACGCTCACCAAGCTCGCGGAAGTCGCCGGGTGAACGGGGGCCGGGACATGCCGATGAGATACCTCGACAACATTGCCCCCCGCTCCAAGTGGGCGATCTGGGCGTGGTCGCCTGTGATCGTCCTCCGGGTCGCACTCGTGGGCGTCTACCTCGGGTACGTGTACTCGGCTGTGATCGCGTTCGTCGCGGGCGTCCCGATCTTCCGCCTCACCACACCGCAGGGGTACACGGCCATCTGGGCTGTCCTGTTGGGGGTGTCGGCGCTGCTCTCCGCGGTGGGATCTCTCACCGACCGGTGGCAGCAGCTCGAGAAGTGGGCGTCTCTGGCGCTGTCGTCGCTGATGTCCGGCTACGTCGGTGCTCTCAACGGGATCGGGTTCGCTGAAGGGGACCTCAACCGTCAATTCGCGGGTGCTGTCGCGGCGATCGCGTTCATCCTCCCTGCTGTGCGGTTCGTGTACCTGGCGGCACAGACAGGGAAGAGGCGCCGTGTACCTCGCAGATGACATCACCCTCACCGAACAACTCACCCCCTACCTGCCCTTGATCATCACCGTCATCGGCGGGCTCATCGCCGGCGGATTCGCGATCTGGAACCGCCGCCGCGGCAACGTGGAGACGAAGACGCCGACCGTCGCCGAGATATGGGCGCGTGAGGAGCGTCTCGGTGCCCGCGTTCTCTGGCTGGAGTTCTGGATCAAACGGCTCCTCGCCGCATTCAACGGGTACGTCAACCGGGTCCGCTCCGGCGGATCGACGGACCCGACCCCTACCGAGCAGACCGCGCTCGACCTCGACATCTCGAAGGAGACATCATGACGTTCACTCTCGACCCCGCGCTGATCATTCAGTTGCTCATCTCCACCGTGCTTCCGCTGCTGGTTGGACTCGTCACGAAGGTGACGACTAACCCGGCCGTGAAGGCGATCCTCCTCGCCGCGCTCGCCCTGGCCACGTCGCTGCTCACGGAGCTCGGCGCAGCACTCGCACGCGGTGAGACATACGACATCGGCCGCGGCCTGCTGCTGACCCTGCCGACGTTCCTCATCGCGGTCGGCCTGCACTTCGGACTCTGGAAGCCCGTTGGTGCAGCTGATGCCGCACAGAAGACGTTCGTCTCCAGCGATCCTCTTCGCCGAGATCTCCGCTGAACGATCTGAATCCCCCGCCCTGGCCTTGTGCCGGTGGCGGGGGTTTTCGGCGTTCCTACCCCATATCAGTGACGCCCCGCGGGCGGTGATACCCACCGGTGCCGTGCGCGGGCAGACCTCGCCGAAACTGGCCAAGCTTGATCGCTTCGTCCATGTCGAGCGGCAGCGCACGTAGCGCCGTCACGAGCGTGGCCCGATACTGGTCGTCGTAGAACCCGATGAACATGCCGACCTCCTGCGTCAGCAGGTCGATCCGGGTCCCGGCAGTCGCGTAGAGCTCAGCGATCACAGGGCCGGGATCCTGCGTGTACTGGTTGCGGGTCATCACACAACCGATCTTGATGCTGAGCGCAGTGTCGGGAGCGAGCGGATGGGACGGCATGCGGGGAGCGTACGCCGCGGTGCCGACATCGAGTGTCGGTGGCCGGTGGCATCATCGCTCGCATGACTCCCGCCGAACTCCTCGCCTTCGAACACCGCAACCCGACGTGGTTCGGGAACAAGGAGACCCGGATCCGGGAAGAGCTCGGCCTCTCCCCCGCACGCTATGTCGTGCTGCTCGAGCGTGCCGCAGCGAGCACGGAGGGGCAGATCGCGGATCCGGTGACGGCGCACCGTGTGACGAGCTTCACACCGTCGCGGGACAGGTGGCGGAGCGTTGCTCCGCTGGCGGATGTGGGCAGGATGTGGGCAAAGACGCCACGAACCCCCGGTGACCTACTCAGTGCGAGCGGTCAGTCGGGGGTTCGTGACGGTCGGGGATAGTGCTCCCGACCTGGGCTTTCTAGAAGTCCCAGTCCTCGTCCTCGGTGGCCTCGGCCTTGCCGATGACGTAGGAGGATCCGGATCCCGAGAAGAAGTCGTGATTCTCGTCGGCGTTCGGCGAGAGCGCCGACAGGATCGCCGGGTTCACGTTCGTCACGGTCGCGGGGAACATCGCCTCGTAGCCGAGGTTCATGAGCGCCTTGTTCGCGTTGTAGTGCAGGAAGCGCTTGACGTCCTCGGTGAGGCCGACGCCGTCGTACAGGTCCTGCGTGTACTGCACCTCGTTGTCGTAGAGCTCGTAGAGCAGCGAGAACGTGTAGTCCTTCAGCTCGTCCCTCTTGGCCTGGTCGAGCGTCTCGAGGCCGCGCTGGAACTTGTAGCCGATGTAGTACCCGTGCACGGCCTCGTCACGGATGATGAGGCGGATGAGGTCGGCCGTGTTGGTGAGCTTCGCCCGCGACGACCAGTGCATCGGCAGGTAGAAGCCCGAGTAGAACAGGAAGCTCTCCAGCAGGGTCGAGGCGACCTTGCGCTTGAGCGGCTCGTCCCCGCGGTAGTAGTCCATGACGATCTGAGCCTTCTTCTGAAGGTTCGGGTTCTCCACGGACCAGCGGAACGCCTCGTCGATCTCCTTCGTCGAGCACAGCGTCGAGAAGATCGAGGAATAGCTCTTCGCGTGCACCGACTCCATGAACGCGATGTTCGTGTAGACGGCCTCCTCGTGCGGGGTGATCGCATCGGGGATGAGCGACACCGCGCCGACGGTGCCCTGGATCGTGTCCAGGAGCGTCAGGCCGGTGAACACCCGCATGGTGAGCGTCTGCTCCTCGGGGGTGAGCGTGTTCCACGACTGGATGTCGTTCGACAGCGGCACCTTCTCGGGCAGCCAGAAGTTGTTCACCAGACGGTTCCAGACCTCGAGGTCCTTGTCGTCCTGGATGCGGTTCCAGTTGATCGCCTGCACGCGGTCGACCAGCTTGAGCGGTTCGGGGGTCATTTCTTTCCTACTTCGGTCGTTGAGCGAGACGAAACGCGGGTTCTCACAGCATGCAACTGACGCACTCGGTCATGTCGGTCCCCTCGAGGGCCATCTGACGCAGACGGATGTAGTAGATCGTCTTGATGCCCTTGCGCCAGGCGTAGATCTGAGCCTTGTTGATGTCGCGCGTGGTGGCGGTGTCCTTGAAGAACAGCGTGAGCGACAGGCCCTGGTCCACGTGCTGCGTCGCGGCGGCGTACGTGTCGATGACCTTCTCGTAGCCGATCTCGTAGGCGTCCTGGTAGTACTCCAGGTTGTCGTTCGTCATGAACGCCGCCGGGTAGTAGACGCGACCGAGCTTGCCTTCCTTGCGGATCTCGATCTTCGAGGCGATCGGGTGGATCGAGCTCGTCGAGTTGTTGATGTACGAGATGGATCCGGTCGGCGGCACGGCCTGCAGGTTCTGGTTGTAGATGCCGTGCTCCTGGATGGAGGCCTTCAGCTCGCGCCAGTCGTCCTGCGTCGGGATGTGCTGGCCGGCGAACAGCTCGGCGACCTTCTCCGTCGCGGGCACCCACTCCTGATCGATGTACTTGTCGAAGAACGCGCCCGACGCGTAGGTCGAGTCGGCGAAGCCGTCGAAGGCGACGCCGCGCTCGATCGCGAGCTTGTTCGACGCGCGCAGCGCGTGGAACAGCACCGTGTAGAAGTAGATGTTCGTGAAGTCGATGCCCTCTTCGGAGCCGTAGAACACGCGCTCACGAGCGAGGTAGCCGTGCAGGTTCATCTGCCCCAGGCCGATCGCGTGCGAGCGGTCGTTGCCGTCCTCGATCGAGCGCACCGAGCCGATGTGGCTCTGGTTGCTCACCGCGGTGAGCGCGCGGATCGCGGTCTCGACGGTCTGGCCCAGGTCGTCCGAGTCCATCGACAGCGCGATGTTCATCGATCCGAGGTTGCAGGAGATGTCCTTGCCGATCTGGCCGTACGAGAGGTCCTCGTTGTAGGTCGTCGGCGTGTTCACCTGCAGGATCTCGCTGCACAGGTTGGACATGTTGATCCGGCCCTTGATCGGGTTGGCCTTGTTCACCGTGTCCTCGAACATGATGTACGGGTAGCCCGACTCGAACTGGATCTCGGCGAGGGTCTGGAAGAACTCGCGCGCGTTGATCTTGGTCTTCTTGATACGAGGGTCGTCGACCATCTCGCGGTACTTCTCGGTGACCGAGACGTCGCCGAACGGCACGCCGTAGACGCGCTCGACGTCGTACGGGGAGAACAGGTACATGTCCTCGCCGTTCTTCGCCAGCTCGAACGTGATGTCCGGCACGACCACGCCCAGCGACAGGGTCTTGATGCGGATCTTCTCGTCGGCGTTCTCGCGCTTGGTGTCGAGGAACCGCATGATGTCGGGGTGGTGCGCGTTCAGGTACACCGCGCCGGCGCCCTGACGCGCGCCGAGCTGGTTGGCGTACGAGAAGGAGTCTTCGAGGAGCTTCATCACGGGGATGATGCCCGAGGACTGGTTCTCGATCTGCTTGATCGGGGCGCCGGACTCGCGGATGTTCGAGAGCAGCAGCGCCACGCCGCCGCCGCGCTTGGACAGCTGCAGGGCGGAGTTGATGCCGCGGGCGATCGACTCCATGTTGTCCTCGATGCGCAGCAGGAAGCAGCTGACGAGCTCGCCGCGCTGCGCCTTGCCGGCGTTGAGGAAGGTCGGGGTGGCGGGCTGGAAGCGGCCCGAGATGATCTCCTCGACGAGGTTCACGGCGAGATCCTCGTCGCCGTCGGCCAGGGCGAGGGCGGTCATCACGACGCGGTCCTCGAAGCGCTCCAGGTAGCGCTTGCCGTCGAAGGTCTTCAGCGTGTAGCTCGTGTAGTACTTGAACGCGCCGAGGAAGGTCTCGAAGCGGAACTTCTTCGAGTAGGCGAGGTCGTTGAGCTTCTGCACGAACTCGAACGAGTACGCGTCCAGCACGGCGCCCTCGTAGTACTCCTTCTCCACGAGGTAGTCCAGGCGCTCTTTGAGCGAGTGGAAGAACACCGTGTTCTGGTTCACGTGCTGCAGGAAGTACTCCCGCGCCGCGCGCTTGTCCGCGTCGAACTGGATCTTGCCGTCCGCGTCGTACAGGTTCAGCATCGCGTTGAGGGCGTGATAGTCGAGCCCCTCGTACGCCGCGTTGACCTTGAACGCGATCTCGCCCTTCACCGGCGCTGAGTCCTTCAGTGCTGCTTCCACCATTGATCCAATCCGTCGGTCACCCGATCGACGTCGTCCTGTGTGCCGTAGATCTCTAGCCGGTACAAGTGGGGCACGTGGCACTTGCGGCTGATGATGTCACCGGCGGCGCAGAAAGCGTCGCCGAAGTTGGTGTTGCCTGCGGAGATCACTCCGCGGATGTGACGCCGGTTGCGCTCGTCGTTGAGGAACCGGATGACCTGCTTGGGTACGGCGCCCTTCTCGACGCCGCGCCCCTGTCCGCCGCCGTAGGTCGGCGTGACCAGCACGAACGGCTCATCGACGACGAGCGGCTCCTCCGTGCTGTGCAGCGGGATCCGTCGCGCCGGAAGGCCCAGCTTCTCGACGAATCGGGCCGTGTTGCCCGAGATGCTCGAGAAGTAGACCAGCAGCGGCGCGGCGGTCGCGGTGGCGGCGTTCATGAGATCGCCCCCTCGGGGGTCAGGCCAGGCGAGCGGCGAGCTCGTCGATCTTGTCGGGACGGAAGCCCGACCAGTGGTCCTCGTCGGTGACGACGACGGGCGCCTGCAGGTAGCCGAGCGACTTCACGTGCTCGAGCGCCGCAGCGTCTTCGGAGACGTCGTGGACTTCGTATTCGATGCCCTTCGCGTCGAGTGCGCGGTACGTCGCGTTGCACTGCACGCAGGAGGGCTTGGTGTAGACCGTGATGGACATGTATTGCGCCTCTTCTTCCCCTCAGAACCCGGCTTCGGGCAGGTGGCCCTGCCGGGAGTTCAATACTACATATAGGTGCGGACATTCGGGTCGACCACTAGGGCTAGTAGTTACAACTGTGTAGTTTTCCACCGTATTCCACCGATTCACCACAGGTTCTCCACGTCTTTGTCCACAGCCGGCCGACGCCGGGGAGCACCCTCGAACCGCGATTTCCCGCGGCTCCGGCGGGCCCCGTCCGCATCCCTCCACAGATCCGACGCTAGGAGGGGCCACGGACATTCCTCAGCCTGTGGAAATCGCCCTCCGGCGTGTCGTCGGCGTGTCGCAGGCGGACCTCCGCGGAGCCGCGCCCAGACCGCCCAGGACCTGCTCCCGACGCCGCGCGACCTGTAGCGTTGATCCGTGGCCGGATCGGGATACAAGGAGCTTCTGCGCGTACCGGGCGTCGGACGGATCATCACCGCGCAGCTGACGGCGCGGTTCCCGAACGGCATGGCGAGTCTCGCGATCCTGCTGCATGTCCAGCATGCGACGGGCTCCTACGGCGCGGCGGGCCTGGTGCTGGCCGCATCCTCGATCGGCCAGGCCGTGTCCGGGCCCGTCACCAGCCGCTGGATGGGCCGCTGGGGCATGCGACCGGTGCTGACCCTGACGCTGTCGATCTGCGTGCTGTCGTTCCTGGGCCTGGCCTTCTTCTCCTTCCTGCCGCTCGCCGGCTACGTGCTGCTCGGCCTGATCGCGGGGCTCTCCACCCCGCCGATCCAGTCGGCTGCGCGCACCATCTATCCCAAGCTCGTGAACTCCTCGCAGCTCACACCGCTGTTCTCGCTGGACGCGTCGCTGCAGGAGATCATCTGGATCGTGGCGCCGGTCGTCATCACGATCGTCTCGACGCAGGTCGGCACCGTGCAGGGCCTGCTCCTCGTCGCCGCCGTGCTCGTGGGCGGCGGCGCGTGGTTCATCCTCTCCCCCGAGGTCGGCCGGGTGCGCATCCCGCGCAGTCGCCGCGGGTTCGGCGCGGTCGTGCTGAAGCCCCCTGTGATGCTGGCCACGGTCACCGGCTTCCTCCTCATCGGCGCCTGCGCGGCGGTCGAGGTGGGCGTGGTGAAGACCTTCGACCACGGCGGACTGGAGGCGGGGCTCGTGCTCGCGGTGTTCTCCGTGGGAAGCCTCGTCGGCGGCCTGGCCTCGGGACGCGTGCCGATGGGGCCGTGGGCGATGGCCCGGCGCCTGACGATCGTGACCGTCGGCCTCGCCCTCACGATGCTGTCGCTCAACGTGTTCTGGCTCGGCGGCACGCTCCTCGCCGCCGGAATCGGGATCGCCCCCGCGCTCGCGGTGCTGTTCGCGATCACGTCGGCGAGCGTGAAGTTCTCCGAGACCGCCGAGGCGTTCGGGTGGGCGGGCACAGGGCAGCTGATCGGCGCCGCCGCCGGATCCGCGATCGCCGGCTTCCTCATCGACAGCATGCACAGCCCCACCGGGGCCTACCTCGCAGCCACGTGCTTCGCCGCCGCCGCCCTGGTCGTCTCGGTGGTGTTCGTGCGCTTCTTCCCCGACCTGCGCGGTCGCGACGCGGCGCCGATGCCGGACACCGAGGCCGTCCCGCTGCCCTGACCGTCACCGCCCCAGGGCGACGACCTCGATCGGACACCGGGCGACACCGGCGTTCGCGATCCGCCGGTCCCCGGTGAGCAGAACGGCGCCGAGGCGCCGGAACCACTGCTCATCGATCCACACCCTGCCCACTGCTTAGTCCACTGGACTAAACTGTGGTCATGACCCAGGTGAACGTGCATGAAGCGAAGACGCAGCTCTCCGCACTGATCGCGCGGGTGCTGGACGGCGAGCAGATCACGATCGCTCGCGCCGGGAAACCGGTCGTAGACCTCATCCCCCACGAGCGCACGACGATCGTCTACGGACTGCTGAAGGATGAGCCCCTGCCCGATCCCGCGCTCTTCGACGGCATCGATCCCGAGATCCAGGAGATGTTCTACGGACCGGACTGGGCCGAGGAACCCGCACAGTGATCCTGCTCGACACGAACGCCCTGCTGTGGTTGCTGCACGCAGACGGGCGGCTCGGCGATCGATCACGCAAGGCCATCGACGCGGCAACGGTCGTCTATTGCTCATCCGTGTCGAGTTCCGAACTCACGATCAAGCACATGCTCGGTCGGCTCGCCCTCCCCGGAGGCGACCGCTTCCCCGCCGCGTTCTCCGACGCCGGCCTGCGCGAGCTGCCCTTCACGTCGGCGCACGCAACGGCCATGCTGCGCTTCCCTGCTCTGACGCGCCACGATCCCTTCGATCGAATGATCCTCGCTCAAGCGGATGCGGAGCGACTGACGCTGCTCACCTCGGACTCGACCCTGCTTGCGCTCGGCCAGACCTGGATCCAAGACGCGAGGGTCTGACACTCACCGACCTCGGAATCCGCAGGATTCGAGGATCTCAACCTTCGATATCTGTTGTCATTTTGGATTTTGGGTGACAAGATCGGAACATGAGCGCCGATCTGCAACGGAAAGCACACGATCACCTCTGGATGCACTTCACCCGCCAGTCCACGATGGACCGCAGCGGTGTGCCGATCATCGTCCGGGGCGAGGGACACCACATCTGGGACGACACGGGCAAGCAGTACATCGACGGGCTCTCCGGCCTCTTCGTCGTCAACGCCGGCCACGGCCGCACCCGCCTCGCCGAGGCCGCCGCGAAGCAGGCGGAGCAGCTGGCGTTCTTCCCGCTGTGGTCCTACGCGCACCCGGGGGCGATCGAGCTCGCCGACCGCCTCGCCGGCTACGCCCCCGGCGACCTGAACCGCGTCTTCTTCACGAGCGGCGGCGGCGAGGCCGTCGAGACCGCCTTCAAGCTCGCCAAGCACTACTGGAAGCTGCGCGGCAAGCCCACCAAGCACAAGGTCATCTCGCGCGCGATCGCGTATCACGGCACGACCCAGGGCGCGCTCGCGATCACCGGCATCCCCGCGATGAAGGCGATGTTCGAGCCGGTCACCCCCGGTGGCTTCCGTGTTCCGAACACGAACATCTACCGCGCCGCCGAGATGGGCGCGCCGACGGATCCCGAGGCGTTCGGCGTCTGGGCCGCCGACCGGATCGAGGAGATGATCCAGTTCGAGGGTCCCGACACCGTGGCCGCGGTCTTCCTCGAGCCGGTGCAGAACTCGGGCGGCTGCTTCCCGCCGCCTCCCGGCTACTTCCAGCGCGTGCGCGAGATCTGCGACCGCTACGACGTGCTGCTCGTCTCCGACGAGGTGATCTGCGCGTTCGGCCGGATCGGGCACATGTTCGCCTGCGACGCCTACGGCTACGTGCCCGACATCATCACCTGCGCCAAGGGCATCACGAGCGGCTACTCCCCTCTGGGCGCGGCCATCGTGAGCGACCGCATCTACGAGCCCTTCGCGCACGGCGATCTGTCGTTCCCGCACGGCTACACCTTCGGCGGTCACCCGGTCTCGACCGCCGTCGCCCTGGAGAACCTGAACATCTTCGAGGAGGAGAAGCTCAACGAGCGCGTGCGCGAGAACTCGCCGCTGTTCCGCGCCGAGCTGGAGACCCTGCTCGACCTCCCGCTCGTGGGCGACGTGCGCGGCGACGGCTACTTCTTCGGGATCGAGCTGGTCAAGGACAAGGCCACGCGGGAGACGTTCGACGACGACGAGTCGGAGCGTCTGCTGCGGGGCTTCCTCTCCGGGGCGCTCTATGACGCGGGCCTCTACTGCCGCGCCGACGACCGCGGCGACCCCGTGATCCAGCTCGCCCCGCCGCTCACCATC
The DNA here is from genome assembly GCF_002257455.1 of Microbacterium sp. 13-71-7. Lineage (GTDB taxonomy): Bacteria > Actinomycetota > Actinomycetes > Actinomycetales > Microbacteriaceae > Microbacterium. The sequence continues at coordinate 12,537 of NZ_NCKN01000034.1, read as the reverse complement.
GGGCCGGCCGAGTTCCGCGAGATCGCCGGCATCCTCCGCGGGGTGCTGAAGGAGGCCGAGACCGTTCTGTAGTCGCTGGGGACGCGACTCGGGGAGGGCGGATGGGGATCCGCCCTCCCCTTTCTCATGCCGCTTTCCTCTCCACGGCGTTTCGTCTCGCTCCCCCGGGTGCTCGCTCAACGACCCCGGACGGACGGCGTGGCGATCACCAGGCTCGTCGGTCCCATCTGCTCGACGCTCACGAGATCGAGCGCCGCACCGTCGGGGAACAGACGGCGCCCGGCCCCTGTCGCCGTCGGGAACACGCGCAGACGGTATTCGTCGACCGCCCCCGCGGCGACGAAGCGCTCGACGAGCGAGCCGCTGCCGATCACGATCACGTCGCGCTCCGCCGCGGTCTCCCGCGCCCAGCCCACCGGATCCGCCTCGACCCGCCGCGAGTTCTGCCACCGGGCCAGATCGATGTCGCCGCCCGTCACCACGGCCTTGTCCGCGGCGTTCAGGGCGCGGGCGAACGGATCCGTCGCGTCGCGCGGCGGCCACAGAGCCGAGAACGCCTCCCAGGTGCGCCGTCCGAACAGGAAGATCCCGGTCTGCAGGATCGACCCGTAATGGAACTTGTCCCCCGAGATCGCCTCGGGTCCGTGCCGGAAGCACCATCCGCCGAAGGGGGTGCCGCCGGATCCGTCCGGATCCTCCACGACCCCGTCCAGGGTGATGAACTGCGCCACGATGATACGTGCCATGTCATGCTCCTTGCGTCATGCCCCGATGCGGATCCTCCGCGGAGGGCTTCACAGAGGTGTACGGACGAGGGACGCAGAACTCATCGGTGCCCGTGGGATCCGTGCGGACTCCTCACACGGCGACGACGCCGTCCCGCTCGAAGAGCGTGAACAGCGCATCGTCCCGGTACACCAGCACGTGACCGATCCTCTCGCCGGACGCGTCGGCCTCGAACAGCTGGACGGTGTGCGGGTGCGCGCCGTCCTCGTCGACGCGCAGGAGCAGGAAGCCGTGCTGCCCGTTGGCCGAGATCGGCCTGGTGCTCCAGCGGGTGCCCTGCCACTCGAACAGGTGCGCCATGAAGGCGGCGTACGTCTCGCGCCCGATCGACCAGTACGGCACGGGCGGCATCTCGAACAGCACGTCGTCGGCGACGAGCTCGGCCAGCGCCGCGGCATCGGCGCGCTCGATCGCCCTGGCGTACCGCTCGACCGTCTCGCGCCGCAGCGGAGCGGGACGCGACGAGCGCTCCGCGACGGCTGCCTTCGCCCGCTGCAGCGCGGAGTTCACGGACGGCACGGTCGTCTCGAGGATCTCGGCCGTCTCCGCCGCGGTGCGCCCGAGCACCTCGCGCAGGATGAAGACCCCGCGCTGCTTCGGCGGCAGCGCCTGCAACACCAGCGTCACCGCGAGCCGCACCCCTGAAGCCTCCGCGACCGCGCGCTCCGGCTCGGAGTCCGCCCACCAGCGGGTCGGCGCCGGCACCAGCCAGGGCACGTCCAGTGCGGGGACCAGGGGCGCACCGACGTCGATGCCCGGATCCGTCAGATCGCGCGGCAGCGGACGCCGCGGCGTCTCGCGGAGCCGGTCCACGCACACGTTGCGCGCGATGCGGTACACCCAGGTCGACAGGGCCGCCCGAGCCGGATCGTACGAGGCGCGACCGCGCCAGGCCCGTTCGAGCGCATCCTGCACCGCGTCCTCCGCGTCGAACGGCGAGCCAAGCATCTGATAGCAGAAGGCGAGCAGGCCGCCGCGGAGCGCGGCGAGGTCGGAGGCGTCCACGCAGCCGAGCGTATTGCCTGGACGTCGCCGTCTCCACCACCTGCTCCCGTCGCGAATGATGCCGCTCTGATCGGATCAGAGCGGCATCATTTGCGACGGGAGCGGGTGAACCCCGCTCAGCCTCCCGCCATGGTCCGGGCGATGTCGGCGGCGGAGTCGCCCGCCTTCTTCAGGACGAGCGCCACGAGCGCGAGGGCCCCGAGCGTCAGCACGAGCATGATCGTCGACACCGCCGCGATCTCCGGGCGCAGGCCGCTGCGGAGTGCGCTCAGCACGTAGACCGGCCACGGCGTGGTGCCGGAGACCTGCACGAAGGCGGAGACGATCGTGTTGTCCAGGCCCAGCGTGAACGAGAGCAGGAAGCCCGCGAGCACGGCCGGCATCGCGAGCGGCAGCGTGACCTTGAAGAACGTCGTGAGCGGCCTTGCGTAGAGGTCGGCCGAGGCCTCCTCGAGCCGGGCATCGAGGCCGACCAGGCGCGCCCGCACGATGTACGACACGATCGCGATCGAGAACAGGGACTGCCCGATCACAAGGCGCACCGTGCCGTCGTTGAAGATCGACAGCCCCAGATCCTGGCCGAGGAAAACGACCCACGGCAGCAGCGCGACCGCGTCGACGATCTCGGGAGTGACGGAGATCAGCAGCAGCAGACCGAGGAACCACGGCACCCACTTGCCGGGGGTCCGCGCCATCGCGATGCCGGCGAGGGTGCCGAGCGCGGTCGCGAGCACGGCCGCGATGAGACCGGTGCGCAGCGACACCAGCACCGCATCGCGCACGGCCGGCTTCGTGACGATCGCGGCGAACGAGTCGAAGCCGAAGTGATCCCAGGAGATCAGCAGCCGGCCGACGTTGAACGAGTACACGATCACGACGGCGATCGGCAGGAACAGGAAGACGAACACGAGGGTCGCCCACAGCGGCAGCAGCCAGCGGCTGACGTTCCGCGGCGCCCTGGTGCGCTGACCGGATCCGGCCCTGGTCGTGGACGGTGATGGATCCGCCTGCTCGGCGGGTCGTTCTGCGACGACGGTCATCATGCCTCCTCGAGCGTGAGCCGGTAGCTGCGGCGGATGGGGATCGTGACGAGCCAGCCGATCGCGGCCGCGATGCCGATCGACAGCGCGATGGTGAGGATCAGCAGCACCGCCATCGCGGAGCCCAGCGCCCAGTTCTGCGCGGTCTGGAACTGGCTGGCCACGATCTGCCCGACCATGTTGCCCTTGGCGCCGCCGAGCACGGTCGCCGTGATGTAGTCGCCCATGAGCGGGATGTAGACCAGCAGCACCCCGGCGATGATGCCGGGCTGCGCGAGCGGGATCGTGACCCGGAAGAAGGTCCTCCAGCTGCCGGCGCCCAGATCCTTGCTCGCCTCGCGCAGCGGTCCGCTCACGCGGTCGAACGCCACGAACAGCGGCAGGATCATGAGCGGCAGATAGTTGTAGACGACGCCGAGCAGCACCGCGCCGCGGGTGTTCAGGATGCCGAGCGGCCCGGGGATGACACCGAGGAACTGCAGTGCGTGGGACAGCCAGCCCTCGGGGGCGAGGATGATCTGCCAGCCGATCGTGCGCACCAGGAAGTTGGTCCAGAACGGGACCATGACGAGCGCGAGGAACATCCCGCGCCGGCTCGGCGCGCACTTCACAGCGATCCAGTACGCCACCGGCGCCCCGATCACCAGGCACAGCGCGGTGCCGGCGATGCCCACCCAGAGCGTGTTCTGGAACGTCGCGAAGAACGTCGGGGAGAGCGCCTCGACGTAGCGGTCGAAGGACAGCTTGTCGTTCGCGTTGGTCGCGAAGATGCTCGGCTTGTAGCCGAAGCTGTACCAGATCACGACGCCGATCGGCACGACGAAGAAGATGAGCAGCCAGACCCAGGCGGGCAGGGCGAGGCCGAAGCGGATCCTGAGCCTACGCACCGGCGGCCGCCTTCGTCGCGTTCCAGATCGACACGATCCGCTCCTGCGCGCTCGTGAACTTCTGCTCGTGCATGGTCTTCACCTGCGCGTCGTCGAAGTAGACCATGTCCAGACGCTCCAATCCGGCCTCATCGGCCTTCTGCTGGGTGCCCTGCACGCCCGTGTCGTAGCCGATGTAGTCGACCTGGGCCAACTGCACGTCGGGCGAGATGATGAAGTCGATGAAGGCATGAGCGGCCTCGGGGTGCGGCGCGCCCTTCGCGATCGCCCAGTTGTCCATCCAGAGCTCGGTGGCGGGAGCGCCGAGCACCCACTGCCAGCGCTCCGGATCCTTCGACGCCGCCATGCCGGTGCGCGCGTCGCCGCTGTAGGACTGCACGAGCGCGGCCGAGGCCTGCGGGATGATCTGGCCGCCGGGCGCCGAGTCGAAGGTGGTGATGTGCGGCGCGAGCTGTGTCGTGAGGAAGCTCTCGCAGGCGTCGAGGTGCTTCTTCTCCGTGGTGTTCCAGTCGATGTCGTGCGACCAGAAGTAGATGCCGCACAGCGGTGCAGGGTCGTCCAGCACCGCGGTCCGACCCGATGCCTCGTTCTGCGCGGCGTCGACGAAGTCCGCCCAGCTCGTCAGCTCCCGCGAGATGACGGTCTTGTCGTAGACGAAGCCGGTCGTCCCCCAGGCCTTGCAGATCGAGTACTCGTTCTTCGGGTCGAAGGACCGGTGGATGAAGTTCGGGTTCATCGTCGCGAAGTTCGGGATGAGATCGAGGTTGATCCTCTCCAGCAGGCCGTTCTCGGCCATCGGCAGGATGAACAGGCCGCTCGGCACGACGATGTCGTAACCGGAGGTCCCCCGCGCCGCGACGAGCTTGGCGATGAGCTCCTCGTTCGAGTTGAACGCGTCGACGACGACCTTCGGCCCCGACTTCTTCGTGAAGGCGCTGAGGTTCTTGGGATCGTCGTAGTCGCTCCAGGTGTAGATCGAGAGCTTGTCCTCGAGCGGTCCGCCGTGCGCATCGGACGCCGCAGAGGCCTGCTGCGGCGCGCACGCCGTGAACAGCACCGCGCCGGATGCGGCGAGCGCCGTGGCGAGGAAGCCGCGCCGGGTGAGCTCGGAGCGGATCTTCCGCGCGGATGCGCCGTTCGCGAGCACCCGGACCGGAGGCGCCATCAGGCCGCTTCCTTGGGGAGGGCGATCACGTGCGTGGCCGTCTCGGGGATCCCGTCGCCGGCGAAGATGCGGACGTCGGAGGGGGTCCAGGTGCAGCGCACGGCGTCGCCGACCGCGACCGCGGGGGCGCCCGGTGCGGGGATCCGCACCAGGAAGGCCTGCTCCCGCCCGACCTCGACTGCGACCTGCAGTGTCTCGCCGAGATGCGAGACGCCGAGCACGGTGCCGTCGATCCCCGGCCCGTCCGCGGTGCCCGCAGGGGCGAGGCGCACGAATTCGGGACGGATCGAGGCGACGACCGCCGCGCCGGGAGCGGTCTGCTCCCCGCCCCAGCGGCCGTGCACGGTGCCCGCGTAGGTGTCCACCGCGTCGCCGCCGAGCGCCGTCCCGTGCAGGAAGTTCTGCTGGCCGATGAACGAGGCGACGTAGGCCGAGGCCGGCTCGGCGTAGACGTCGGCCGGTGCGGCGAGCTGCTCGATCCGGCCCGCGCGCATGACCGCGATCCGGTCGCTCATCGACAGCGCCTCCGACTGATCGTGCGTCACGAACACGAAGGTGGTCCCGAGCCGTGCCTGCAGCAACTTCAGCTCGAGCTGCATCTCCTCGCGGAGCTGCCGGTCCAGGGCGGCCAGCGGCTCGTCCAGCAGCAGCACGGACGGGCGGTTGATCAGGGCGCGGGAGAGCGCGATGCGCTGCTGCTGGCCGCCGCTCAGCTGCGTGGGCCTGCGGTCCGCGAAACGGCGCAGCTGCACCATGTCGAGCGCCTCGGCGACGCGCTCGCGCTGCTCGGCCTTGGGCACCTTGCGCTGCTGCAGACCGTAGGCGACGTTCTCGGCGACGGTCATGTGCGGGAACAGCGCGTACGCCTGGAAGACGGTGTTGACCTCGCGCTTGTGCGGCGGCAGCCCCAGCACGCTCCGGCCGCTCAGGCGGATGTCCCCCTCGTCGGGGTGCTCGAAGCCCGCGATCATGCGCAGCGTCGTGGTCTTGCCGCATCCGGACGGGCCGAGGAGGGAGAGGAACTCGCCCGGACGGATCGACAACGACAGCCGGTCGACGGCGGTCGCCTCACCGTAGAACTTGGTGACGCCAGAGATCTCGACGCCGCCGGTGGGCGTGTCGATCGTGCTCTGAGCCGGTACGGACGTTGGACCGCTCATGAAACCTCCACAGGGTGTGTTCTCGCTGCCGAGGAGTCTGACACAGGTTCAGGCGCTCGTACAGAGGAAAACGGAGATTCCTTGACCTTTGGCGACGAAATTCGTTGTTACATTTATGTTTCTCAACGAATCTGAGGGGTGCGGGATCCGCACCCGGGGGCTATCTCCCCTGGAAGTCGAACGCCTTCAGCAGCTCCTCGATGGCCTGCTCTCGCGGCTCCCCGCCCTCGTCGAACATGTGTGCCACGTGCGTGCGCAGGTGATTCTCGAGCAGCAGCTTGTTGAGGGATTCGAGGGAGCGCTGGATGGCGCGGGACTGCGTGATGATGTCCATGCAGTAGTCCTCGTTCTCGATCATCTTCGCGACGCCGCGGAGCTGTCCCTCGAGGATGCTGGTGCGGTGCAGGGCGCGCTTCTTGATGTCTTCGATCACGAGGTAGAGAGTACCGCCCGCACCCACGGGACAGGGGCTCTGCAAGGATGGGCGCATGGCTCGCGCCCGTGAAGCACTGCTGTCCCCCGCGGATCTGGAGCGCCTGCGCGCGCTCCGGCGGATGAAGGCCGTCGCCCTCGCCGCCCTCGGGGTCATGGCCGTCGCGTTCGTCGTGGCGTTCTGGCTGCAGGCCCGCTACCCGTGGCTCGAGTACGTGCGCGCCGCCGCGGAGGGCGGCATGGTGGGCGCGCTGGCCGACTGGTTCGCCGTGACGGCCCTGTTCCGCCGTCCGCTCGGGCTGCCGATCCCGCACACCGCGATCATCCCCAACCGCAAGGACGAGATCGGGCGCAGCCTCGGCGAGTTCGTCGAGACCAACTTCCTCTCCGCCGAGGTCGTGCGCACGAAGCTGTCCGACACCTCGATCGCCGCACGGCTCGGCTCCTGGCTGCGCACGCCCGCACATGCGGAGCGGGTCGCGAGCGAGGGATCCACGATCGCCGCCGCCGTGCTGCGCGCCCTGAGCGACGACGACGTGCAGAGCGTCATCGCCGAGCTCGCTCGCGAGCACCTCGTGGAACCGGAGTGGGGAACGCCCGCAGGCACGTGGCTGCAGCGCATCGTCGAGGCCGACGCCCATCGCGGGGCGGTGGACCTCGCCGTCGACAGCATCGCGACCTGGCTGGACGGCAACGCCGACGCGTTCAGGGGCCTGCTCTCGCGCCGGCTGCCGGGGTGGGTGCCGCGGCTCGCGCACCGGTTCGTGGACGAGGCCGCCTACAACGAGGCCGTGCGGTTCGTGCGGGCCGTGCAGGCGGATCCTCGGCATCCCGCCCGCCTCGCCCTGGACGGCTATCTCGCCCGGCTCGCGGACAACCTGCAGCACGATCCGAGCACCCGAGCACGCCTCGAGAACGCCAAGTCGGCCCTGTTCGACAGCCCCCGCGTGGGCGCGCTGGCCGCGGAGGCGTGGAATGCGGCGAAGACCGGGCTGCTGTCGGCGCTCGCGGATCCGGAGAGCGGCCTGCGCCGCCGGGCCGCGGTGGCGATCGGCGAGCTCGGGGACCGCCTGGCCACCGAGGATCCGCTGCAGCAGCGCGTGGACGGCTGGCTGACCGACGCCGCGGTGTTCCTCGTCGACCGCTACCGGCACGACATCGCCTCCATCATCACGGACACCGTCGAGCGATGGGATCCGGCCGAGACGACGGAGAAGATCGAGCTCATGGTCGGCCGCGACCTGCAGTACATCCGCCTCAACGGCACCGTCGTCGGAGCGCTCGCGGGACTCGCGATCTTCGCCGTCGCGCATGCCGTGATCCCCGTGTGACGCGGCGTCGGCTCCTCTTGTTCGGCGCGACGATCTGCACACGATGACCCGATCAGCACACGAATCCACCGGTTCTGTGTGCTGATCGTCGCCCTGTGTGCGATCGTCGCGCCGCGGATCGTCCTCCACAGCACTGTGCGGACGCGCGTTGTGCACGGATCCCGGGACCACCGGTCCACGGCGCTGTGGGATCCGTCACTCTGTCGGCATGCTCTCCCTGGTCGACACCATCCGACGTCACGGCAGGATCGCACGCGGCGCGGACCTGCAGCGGCTCGGTTTCACGCGCTCGGCGATCGCCCGCGCCGTGAGGCGTGGTGCGATCGACCGCCTGCGCGACGGTGTGTTCGCCGTGGGCCCGGTCGACGCGGACGTGCGCGCGGCCGTCGCCCACGGTGGCGCCCTCGCCTGTGCGAGCGTGCTGAAAGCGCAGGGGATCTGGGTGCTGCCCGACGTCACGGCGCCGCATGTCTGGCTCGGCGCAGGACGTCACGGCCTGGCACATCCGCACTGCGCCTGCGTGCCGCACTACTACCGCGGGACCCCACCGCTCGGTCCGACCGACGTCGGCACGGCGCTCCTGCATCTCCGGCTCTGCGCGGGGGACGAGGCGTTCTTCGCCGCATACGAGTCGGCGTGGCGAAAGGGACTGCTGTCGCCTGCGGTGCGCCGAGGGATCCGTGAAGCACTGCCCGTCTCGGCGCGCTGGCTCGTGGATCTTGCGCGGCCCGACGCGGACAGCGGGCTGGAGTCCCTGCTGCGATTGAGGCTGCACGCGATCGGGCTGCAGCTCGAGTGCCAGGTACGCGTGGACGGTGTGGGCAAAGTCGACTTCACGATCGGCCGGCTCATCATCGAGGTCGACGGCAAGGAGAACCATGCGAGTCCGGCCAAGCGGCACAAGGACCTCGTGCGCGACGCCGCCGCTGCTCGCCTCGGGTACCGCACCCTCCGGTTCGACTACTCGCAGGTCGTGCACGACTGGCCGTCCGTGCAGGCGGCGATCCTCGCCGCGCTCCGTGGACTGTGACGATCTGCACACGATGACACGATCGGCACACGGATCCGCCGGTTCTGTGTGCGGATCGTCGCAGGGTGTGCGGATCGTCGCGCCGGAGCGGATCGTCGCGGCCGGAGCGGGCCGGGGACGGAAGCGGGCACCGGGCTCGGGCACCGGTGTCTCGCACACCAGACAACGACCGTGGTGGCTTCCCGACACAGGGGCCGCGCCGTGGCACGCTGTTCAACGGATGCCGATCGCGCCTCCGGGAAGGGACTCCTCATGGCACTCTCGCACGATCCCCTCTGGCCCCGTGGCGGCGACTGGCCCGCCTTCGGCACGCCCGCCGACGCGGTCCTGCTCGGCGTGCCGACCTGGCGCACCTCGCTGTCCCCCACGGGCGCGCACGCGACGCCTGCGGCGATCCGCGACGCTCTGCGCCGGTACAGCCCCGCCCTGATGGGGCCCCCTGCGATCGACCTGAACGAGGCACTGCACATCGCCGACGCCGGCGACGTGCACGACCCCGACGGCGACGAGGGCATCGCCCGCGCGATCGCCCGCGTGTCCGAACTCTCCGCGGCATCCCGGCTCGTGATCGCGCTCGGCGGCGACAACTCGCTCACGTACCCCGTCGCGCTCGGTGCGGGTGCGAACGGCCTCATCACGATCGACGCGCACTTCGACCTGCGTGACGGCGTCTCGAACGGCTCCCCCGTGCGACGCCTGGTCGAGGACGCCCCGGAGGGATCCGCGATCGATCCGCGTCGGATCGTGCAGATCGGCATCGCGGACTTCGCGAACTCCGTCGCCTACGCGCAGCGGGCCGCGGACTGGGGCATCCGCGTCATCACCCTGGACGAGGTGCGCCGCCGCGGCATCGACGACGTGGTCGCCGAGGCGGTCGAGATCGCCGGCGCCGGCGACGCGGCCCGGGTGCATCTCGACATCGACGTGGACGCGTGCGACCGTGCGGCGACTCCGGGATGCCCGGCGAGCGTGCCCGGCGGGTTCGCGGCGTGGGAGCTGCGCGCGCTCGTGCGCGGCATCGCCGGCGACCCCCGGGTGGTCAGCGCCGACATCGCCGAGGTGGACGCCACCGCCGACGACGAGGATGCACGCACCGTGCGCCTCGCCGCGCTCTGCGTGCTGGAGCTGCTCGCCGCGCTGGCGGGCCGGGGCTGACCCTTCCATGAGCGACCGCCCCGCCCGCGACCCGTTCCTCGAGGGCGGCCCTGCCCTGCGCACCGCCCTGGGCGTGCGGTTCCTGCTCGAGCTCGCGCTTCTGATCAACGCCGCGGCGGCCTCGGTGCGCCTCTTCCCCGGCGGAACCGGCTGGATCATCGCCGCCGCGGCGGTGGCCGTGCTCGCGGTCGTCTGGGGCCTGCTGCTGTCGCCGAAGGCGCGCTTCGACGTCCGCCCCGCGGGGAGGCTGTGCATCGAGACGGTGCTCTTCGCCGCCGTCGGCGCGGTCACGTGGGCGAGCGGGGCCGCGGTCGCCGGGGTGCTGCTCTTCGCCGTGTGGGCGCTGGACAGGATCGCGCTGGCCGTGCTCACCCGCCGCTGACCGCGACGCGCATTCAGAGTTCGCGCAGCGCCTGGTCGATCGGCCGATCCCCCTCGTTGAACCGGATCGTGCGGCGGATGGTCGCGGGTTCGACGAGCGTCTGCGCGATCACCTGCGCGACGTCGGCGCGGGAGACGCTCCCCGAGATCTCCGACGTCGCGTCGATCCGCCCCGTCGGCTCCTCGAGCGTCAGCCTGCTCGGCCCGAGCACCGTCCATTCGAGCGCGGTCGCACGCAGGTGCTCATCGGCTGCCGCCTTCGCCTCGGCGTAGGCGTGGAACGAGTCCGTCTCAGGGATCCCGTGCGCGGGCGAGGATCCGAAGTACGACACCATCACGTACCGGCTGACACCGGCATCCGCCGCCGCCCCCATGGACCGGACGGCGGCGTCGAGGTCGACGGCCCTGGTGCGCTCCGCGGATCCGCCTCCCGCGCCGGCCGACCACACGACGGCGTCGTGCCCGGCGATCAGCGCCGCCATCGCCTCCTGCGAGGCGGACTCGGCGTCGAAGACGACGGGGTCCGCCCCCGTCGCCCGCACGTCATCGATCTGACCGGCATCGCGGATCACCGCGGTCACCTGGTCGCCGCGCGCCGTGAGGAGGGGTTCGAGGAGGAGGGCCACCTTGCCGTGGCCGCCGAAGATCAGGATCCGTGCCATGCCTCCACGCTATGCCCGATCCTGCGGTCGCGGGGCGGCGGATCCGGATCCGCCCCTCGCCCGGGGCGCGCGGCCTGCGTTCCGCACGAGGCGGCGCCCGCCTACCGGACGACGAGGCGCGGCTCGATCAGCGCGTGCGCGGTGCCGGCCCGCACGTCCCGCGGGGTCACCGCCTCGCCGGTCGGCCCCATGAGCAGTTCCAGCGTCGCCGCCGCGACGTCCTCGGGGCGCTGCTCCACGCTGGAGAAGCCGAGCGCCTCCGCGGTCGGCGTGTTGTCGAAGCCGATCACCGGCACTCGCGGGGATCCGCCCGTCTGCGCGAGGAGCGCGCCGATGGCCAGGGAGTCGCTCGCGCAGACCACCGCGTCGACGTTCGCGTCCGCGCCCGCGACCACGGCCCTCGCTCCCGCGACGTCCTCCTCCGTGGTCCACCGCGGGCCCACGGCCCCGGCTGCGGCCATCGCCTCGCGCCAGCCCCGCTCGCGGTCGTCGCCCGTGCCCGATCCGGTCGGCCAGCCGAGGAACGCGACCCGCGGGCCGAAGCCCAGCGCGTGCTCCGTGGCGGCGCGCGTGCCGGCGGCGCCGTCGACGTCGACCCACAGGTGCTCGGGAGCGGCGAGATCGTCCTCGCCCCAGGGGCGGCCGAACGCGACGAAGGGCAGCCGGGCCTCCCCCAGCCAGCGCGTGCGCGGGTCGCCGTGGAAGGTGCCGGTGATGATCGCGGCGTCGATCTCGGAGCCCTCCCAGAGCTCGGCGAGCCGGGCGATCTCGTCGCCGGCCGTGCGCGCGGCGTACACGAGCATGCGCATGCCGCGCTCGCTCGCTCGCTCGGTGAGGGCGTGCACGAAGCGGTCCAGCACGACGCCCGAGACGCCGCCGACGTAGGGATCCAGGTGGATCCCTATCGTCGAACTGCGGCGGGTGCGCAGCTGACGGGCCGCGGCGTGGCGCCGGTAGCCGAGCTCGACGATCGCCTGCTGCACGCGCTCGCGCGTGGCGGGCTTCACGATGGCCGGCGTGTTCAGCACGTTCGACACGGTCTGCCGCGACACACCGGCGCGCAGCGCCACGTCTTCGACGGTCGGCGTCCTGACCATGTCTCTCCCTCCGCGGATCCGGCCCGGGGATCCGGCTCCACCTTCCCACCTTGACACCCCGGGCTCCCGCCGCCTAGCGTATTCGACACAGAGTTTGATCGTTCAAATTCCTACGACGACGTCCCGTCGTCACCGAGAAGCACACATCATCACGGATGCTCATCAAGGGAGAAGAGACATGACACGGCACAGCACACGCGCCGCGATCGGAGCCGGAGCGCTCGTCCTCGCGGGCGCGATCGCACTCACCGGATGCGGTTCGGGGTTCTCCGGCGGCGACGCCGGCAGCGGATCCTCGAAGCTCACCTCGTCCGACAAGCCGCTGAACATCCTCATCGGATCGTCCGGCGACGCCGAGACCAAGGCCGTCAACGATGCCGTCTCCGCGTGGTCCAAGACCTCGGGC
>NZ_NCKN01000351.1 GCF_002257455.1 Microbacterium sp. 13-71-7 | reverse complement strand
ATCGCGGCCGCGACGCTCTGCGCCACGGTGTCGCCGCCATAGGCCTTCGGCCAAGGGACCGGCTGCGGCTGCGCCGAGAACGCGCGATCGGCGTGCTCCGGCGCGCACTCGGTCAGGGCGATCGCCCGGAGGAACGCCGCGGAACCGCTCATGCGCGGCGGAAGCCCTCGAGGATCGCGTCGTCGACCTCGTCGAGGTTGATCACGATGTTGTCCGGCGTCCGCGTGGTCAGCCACACGAGCTCCTCCGTGGTGGACATGTTGGCCTCGACGTGCGGCATGAACGGCGGCACGAAGACCCAGTCCCCCTCGGACATGTCGAGGTACTCGCGGTAGTCCTCGCCGAAGTAGATGCGGCCCTTGCCGCGCAGCACGTAGCCTCCGGTCTCCGCCTCGCCGTGGTGGTGCGGCAGCGAGCGGTAGCCGGGCTCGTTGGACACCTTGCCGAACCAGATCCTCGTCGCCTCGGTGTGCTGGGGTCCGACCCCGGAGACGCGGATGCAGCCGCCGGAGGACAGCGTCTGGGTGTCCTCCTCGCCGCTGCGGGTGACCTGCGGGACGCGGTCCCAGCGCAGTTCGTTCTCGGTCATGGGAGCTCCTCTGCTCTGTCCGGTGCGCGCGGCCGCCCGCGGCGATGCGGGGTCGGCGGCCTCTCCCCAGAAGTGTCACATGCGTGATTGTCGTCACACAAGTGCAATATCCAAAACTGTCGAACACGACGAAGACCCCGGGGTCGCGCCCTGCGGCGGCCGGGGATCTTCGCGGAGGGTCAGCTCAGGACGGTCGACACGAACCGCTCCGCGGCGGGCTCGAGCCGGTGGTGCAGATCGGAGAACAGCCGCTCCGCCTCGACACCGACCCATCCGTCCGGCAGGTACGACAGCGGGATCCCGGGATCCAGATAGGTGAGGCGCCGCCACTGCGTGATCGCACCGACATGAGCGGCGAAGGCCTCACGATCGCTCAGCTCACGCGTCATCATCGGGGCGAAGCCGTCGACGAACCCGCGGTACAGCGGCTCGAGGGCGGGCAGGTCCCACCAGCGCCCCACAGCCTCCGCGGGATCGTCCCGCGATACCCGCTCGCCGAGGAAGAGCTCGACGTAGCGGTCCAGCTCCGCGCGACGCAGGGCGGTGCGCGTCTCGTCCGCGATCAGCCCCGGCGCGATCCACAGCCCGCCGCTGACCTGGCCGAAGCCGAGCCGCTGCAGGAGCTTGCGCAGCTGGTGGCGGAGCGGGCGCTCCCGCTCGGGGACGCTGAAGGAGGCGAGCAGCCACGGATCCGAGGCCTGCGCGCGCCGCTCCTCGAAGATGCGGCGGTCGCCGGCCGAGAACACCCCCTCGAGGGAATCCGCGAGGCGGTAGGCCGCCGCGCCGCCGGAACGCACGCTGACCAGCACGCCTCGGCGCTTGAGCCGGGAGACCGCCGAGCGCACTCCAGGCGCGTCGGCCCCGAGCGCCGCCAGCATCCGGATCAGGTCCGAGACCTGGATCACTCCCCCGTGCGCCCGCACGTAGCGCCCGAAGACCGTGATGATCAGGTGCTGCAGCCGCGCGGTGGAATCGGCCGACGCAGCGCTCTCACTCATGCGAGGAGCCTACTGACTCACGACGCGATGACCTGCTCACGACGGGATGACCGCCGCCCCTGGATGCTGCTCGAAGATGATCTGGGTCTGGGTCTGACCGAGCGCGGGGACGGATCCGAGGTGCGTGCGCAGGAAGTCCCGCAGGCCCGGAACGCTCTCGCACGCGACGTGGATCACGAGGTCGTGCACGCCGCCGATCAGGTAGACCCGCTGCACGCCGGGGATCGTGCGAAGGCGGGCGGTGATGGCGGGCACCTGGTCGCGGGCGTCCTCCTTGACGGCGACCATGATGAGCGCCTCGACCCCGGCGCCGGCCGCGACCGGGTCGAGCTCCGCGTGATAGCCGCGGATCACGCCGGCCTCCTCGAGCGCGCGCACCCTCCCGTGACAGGTCGAGCGGGGAAGGCCGACGCGCACGGCGAGCTCCTTGTTCGACAGGCGCCCGTCCCTGGTCAGCTCGTCCAGGATCCGCCGATCCGTCGGGGTGAGCCGGATTCCGTCCGCCATCGTGCCTCCTGGAGTGTCATGGATCCGGCGATCCACCGTAGATCATCGGGATTCTCGGATCTCTGTCGGAATCCTAGGCGTTCCTCCGACGATTCGTCATCATGGATCCTGATCCCCGTATCCCGGCCGACCGCGCCGGATCCCTGACCGAGGAGGATGCCATGATGACGGACGCCGCCGCCCAGATCACCCGCGAGCAGTGCGAAGAGGCCGATCGGAACGATCCGCTCGCCGGGCTCCGCGACCGCTTCGCCCTCCCCGAGGGCATCGTCTACCTCGACGGCAACTCGCTCGGCGCACTCCCCGGCGACGCCGTCGCCCGCGCGGCCGACGTGGTGAGCCGGGAGTGGGGCGCCGACCTCATCGGCAGCTGGAACAAGAACCACTGGTTCGCCCTGCCTCTCCGGATCGGCGAGAAGATCGGCCGGCTGATCGGAGGCGGCGCCGGCGAGTGCGTGGCGACTGACACCACCTCGGTGAACGTCTTCAAGGCGGTCTCGGCCGCGATCCGGCTCCAGCAGCAGGACGCCCCCGCACGCCGGGTCATCGTGTCGGAGCGGGAGAACTTCCCCACCGACCTCTACATCGTCGAGGGTCTGATGGCCCTGCTCGACCGTGGCTACTCACTGCGGCTGATCGACGCTCCGGACGACCTCGACGCCGCTCTCGACGAGGACGTCGCCGTCGTGCTGCTCACCCAGGTGAACTACCGCACCGGCCACCTCTGGGACATGGCCGGGGCGACGGGACGGATCCACGCCGCGGGCGCACTGGCCGTCTGGGACCTCTGCCACTCGGTCGGCGCGGTGCCCGTGGCC
>NZ_NCKN01000350.1 GCF_002257455.1 Microbacterium sp. 13-71-7 | reverse complement strand
CGGCGTCCGTCCGGCGCGGCCGCACGGGACCGCCGTACGCGCTGAGGTCAGCGGACATGCGCCGACTCCTGCGGACCGTGCGCACGCGGGGGCGCCGCCGCGCCGCCGAGAAGCCGTGAGCGGCCGGATCCGGAACCGGCATCGGCCGTTGCGGATCCGGGCTCGCCGGCCCCGCTGTCGGCCCAGGCCTCGGCGGGATCGTCGCCGAGCGCCGCCACGCGCCAGCCCTGCGTCTCGGCGGCGGACAGCGCGTCCGCCCCGGGGGCGGTGGCGATCAGGATCGGGGTTCCGGCCCCGCCGTGCGGGAGCGCGCCGGCATCGCCGGCATCGATCGCGCCCGTGATCACGACGAGCGGACCGACCGTGTGCGCCTCACTCGCCGCGGGCAGCCCGTGGTCGCGCTCGCCGGAGCGCGGCGCGATGCCCGCGAGGGTCACGAGCAGGCCCTCGCGCTCGTCCTCGGCCCCGCGCAGCCGGCCGATCAGCACCCCGGTCGCGTCGACCACGTCGACCGCGAAGCCGTTGTCCACGAGGTGCACGGCGACCGAGGCGCAGGCCGTGACAGCACGGTCGAAGCTCTCGAGATCCGTGACCCCTCCCGCGGCGACCCAGCGCGCGCCGGCGCGGTCGAGCACCACCAGGGCGTCCGGGCTCGACTCCTGCTCCTCCTGGCGCACCATCAGATCGCCGCGGTGCGCGGTCGCGCGCCAGTGGATGCGCCGCATCGAGTCCCCGGGGACGTATCGCCGGGGGGACAGGTTGTCCGCGCCCTGGCCGAGCCGGTGCGACGAGGTCTGGGCGGTGCCCCCGGCGCGCCCGGTGCGGTCGGTCAGCCGCGGCAGCGGCACGACCTGCGGAACGATCGTGATCGGCGTCACGTCGCCGAGCTCGTCGGTGCGGGCGAACAGCCCGAAGGGATCCGCGGTGCTGAGCCGCAGCGGGCCGAGGGAGGCGAGGCCGCGGCGCATGCCAGAGATCGGGTACGTCATCGTCATGGTCGCCCCGCCGGGGATCCGCTCGGCGTCCTCGGGCGGGAACGCGCCGGTCGCTGAGCCGTCCACGGCCGCGGGCAGCCCGTCCCGCCAGCGCCCTGTGGGCTCCCGGACGACCGTGCGGAGATCCACGCGGACGCGGACGGAGGTGTCGTCGCCGACCGTGAGCAGGTCCGCGGCGACCGTCCGGCTGACTCGAGCGCGGCGGCGCGGGACGAAGACGAACAGCGCGGTCAGGACGAGGAGCGCGAACAGCAGCGCGGCCACGTACAGCAGCACGGGCGTGGCGAGCACGTTCGCGCCGATCACGAGGAGCAGCCCCGTCAGGAGCGCGCTCACGCCGCGCCCGGTCATCCTCCGGCCGGGCGGATCCGCTTCGCGGTGCGCGCTCTCCCGCCGGTTCACCGTGGAAGGCCCACCGGCACCGGGATCCGCCGGACGATGCCCTCGAGGGCGGCCTCGATCGGGCGCGCGCCGGCCCGGTGCAGGCCGCGGGCGGGGATGAGCCGGTGCGCGAACACGGCAGGGAGCAGCGAGGTGAGATCGTCCGGGACGACGTAGTCGCGCCCGTCCAGCGCGGCCTGCACCTTGGCTGCGCGCACGAGCTGCAGCGTCGCCCGGGGGCTCGCCCCCAGGTGCAGGTTCGGGTCGCTCCGGGTGGCCTGCGACAGCGCCACGGCGTACTCCTCGAGCGCGGGTGCGACATGCACCGCGCGCGCCCACGTGATGAGCGCGCGCACGTCGGTTGCGGTCAGCACCGGGCGGATGGCGTCCAGAGGGTTGGTCGTGTCGCGCTGGCGCAGCATCAGCGTCTCGGCCTCCGCGTCCGGATAGCCCATCGAGATCCGCATCATGAACCGGTCGCGCTGCGCCTCCGGCAGGGCGTAGGTGCCCTCCATCTCGAGGGGGTTCTGGGTGGCGACCACGAGGAACGGATCCGGGAGCGGCCGGGAGTTGCCGTCCACCGTGACCTGATGCTCCTCCATCGCCTCCAGCAGCGCGGACTGCGTCTTGGGGGAGGAGCGGTTGATCTCGTCCGCGATCACGATGTGCGCGAACACCGCGCCGGGCTTGAACTCGAACTCCTGCGCCACCGGGTTGTAGACGCTCACGCCGGTGACGTCGCCGGGCAGCAGGTCCGGGGTGAACTGGATGCGCCGCACGGTCGCATCGATGCTCGCCGCGAGAGCGCGCGCGAGCATGGTCTTCCCGACGCCCGGCACATCCTCCACGAGCAGGTGGCCCTCGGCGAGCAGGCAGATCAGCGCGCTGCGGACGGCGTCGGCCTTGCCGTCGATCACCTCGGTGATGGAGGACAGGATCGCCGCGGTCTGCCGCGCGAAGCCGGTCGCATCGATCGCTGCGGCGTCGCGGGAGGTCGCGTCCAGAGCGGTGCTCGTGGTGACGTCGGCGGTGTTCGTGGCGTGCATGCGTCCCTCTCACCGGGCGCCGCGGTGCGCCCGCGTCTTGATCGTAACCCGGGGCGGGTACGGGTGGGCGGGGGATCCGGATCGATGCAGACCCGTCCGCATCGAACACAAAAGGCCCTAATGGTTCTATTAGGATTATTGGTATCATTGGCTCATGTCCGATGTGATGCTGTCCGACGCCAAGCGTCAGCTGGGTGCGCTCGTGGAGCGTGCGCACGTGGCGCATGAGCCCGTGTTCCTGTCTCGTCGAGGGCGTCGGGTCGTGGCGATCGTCGACGCCGCCGACTTCGAGCGGATGCGGGAGCTTGCGGAGGATGCGGAGGATGCGGCCGCGGCCGTCGCTGCGCGCCGCGAGATGGTGGAGACGTCCGAGCTGCCCGTGCCATGGGATGAGGTCAAGGCCGAACTCGGGCTGGCATGAGCTTCGCGATCGAGTTCGCGCCGTCCGCTCTCCGGCAGCTGAGGAAGCTGGATCCTGTCGCGAGGCGGCGGATCCAGGCT
>NZ_NCKN01000349.1 GCF_002257455.1 Microbacterium sp. 13-71-7 | reverse complement strand
CTGGTCCTTGCCCCACCGCACGGAGAACTGGATGCTCTCCGCGGGGTTGCCCACCGTCGTCTCGTCCGCCGTGACCTGCATGTCGGCCCTGGCGAACCCTGCGGCGCTGAGCGCATCGACGTAGGCCCTGCCCTTGACCCGGTTCTCCCCCGCCCAGACCTGCGCCACGACGGCGTCGAACAACGGGAGGTTGTCCTCGGCGGACCCGTCGGGGTGCAGTTCGGGTGCGGCCGCGGGTGACGCGGTCGCGCTGCTCGCCGCGGCAGAGGGCGATGCCGAGGGCACCGGCGATCCCGCCGAGCAGCCGCTCAGGAGGAGCGCGGCGACGAGCGCCAAGGGCGCGAGGGATCGGATCACGGGTGTTCGGTCGAGCACAGCCTGGGATCCACGCACTCCCCGAGTCTAAGCGGCGCGCGCTCGCGACGAACGCTCGAGCGACGCCCCTCCCGACCGGTCAGAACGGCGTGGCATTGCCGCCCGGCGTCGCCCACACGTCCCCCTCCGCCTCCGGCGCGCCCGCACCCTCGCCGCCTCCCGGGCTCGCACCGGCCTCCGCACCGCCTCCCGGGCTCGCTCCACCACCGGGGCCCGCCCCTGCGCCGGCGCCCGCGCTCCCGTCCCCCGCCGCGCGGAGCGGGGTCTGGTGCGACACCCGGTGATACACGCTGCGCCCTCGCCGCAGATCCGGGCCGATGCTCTCGGCCTCGATCTCCACGTTCATCCGCTTGCCGTCCTTGGCCTCCCACTCGCGCAGCTTCAGCCGCCCCACGACCACGACCGCATCGCCCTTCGACAGGGAGGCCTCGGCGTTCTCGGCCAGGGCTCGGTACGCCCTGATCTCGAACCAGTTCGTCCCCGCGTCGATCCAGCCGCCCGCGCCGTCGGGACGGCGATGGTTGGTGGCCATCCGGAAGCTCAGCGTGGGGATGCCGGTCGCCGTGGCGCCCCGATCCGGGTCGGATGCGACGTTCCCCAGGACGGTGATGGTGTCGGCCATGATCTGCTCTTCTCTGCTCGTGCGGAGCTCGAATCGGCTCCGTCCCTGCAGACAGCGTCACGCCCCGGCCGGCGTCGCGG
This sequence comes from Microbacterium sp. 13-71-7, assembly GCF_002257455.1. Classification (GTDB taxonomy): domain Bacteria; phylum Actinomycetota; class Actinomycetes; order Actinomycetales; family Microbacteriaceae; genus Microbacterium. The sequence continues at coordinate 1,865 of NZ_NCKN01000349.1, read as the reverse complement.
ACGAGGCGATGCGCAATCGGTGCCGAACCCGTCCGAACGCCCGCCTGTGGAGGAGGAACGGGTGGGGTCGGAACCCGCAAGACCGAGGATCAGTGCATGAACAGCAGAAGAGCCGCCACCGCGATGAACAGCGCGCCGAACACGATGTTGAGCGTGCGCTGGCCCCGTGTGCTCGAGGTGAGCCGCCGGAAGCTCTGCGCCGTCGCCGCGAACACGAACCACATCACGACCACGTCGATGACCACGGTCGTCCCGATGAGGATCAGGTACTGCGGCCAGGGATCGCGGTCGAGGCGGATGAACTGCGGCACGAACGCGAGGAAGAAGACGATCGCCTTCGGGTTGAGCAGATTGACCCAGAATCCCCGCCGCAGCATCGGCCAGCGGCCCTCGGCGGGGCGCAGGGACTCGGCGTCCTCGACCGGTTCGGGAATCCGCGCGAGGATCAGCCGGATCCCGAGATAGACGAGGTACGCCGCTCCGACGTAGCGGACCGTCTCGAACAGCCACGGGACGCGCGCGACGAGCAGGCCCACGCCCGCGGCCACGATCGCGACGTGCACGACCAGCGCGAGCTGCTGCCCGACGATCCCCCAGATCGAACGCCGCCATCCCTCGTTCAGGGAGTTGGTCATGGTGTTGATCGCGCCCGCGCCCGGCGTGAGGCTGATCACCAGGCACGCCACCACCAGCGAGAGCCATACAGTCACGGTCACCAGCACAGTGTAGGGACTATCCGTGCGCGCGGAATTCCGGCCTCTCCGGCGAATGTCGGTGGCCGTCCTTATGTTCGAAGGAGAAGGAGGAACCATGACCACGAACACCACTCCGGCACCCACCATCCGCTGGGCGACTCCCGTTCTCACCCGCTCCGTCGAGACGCTGCAGCCCGCCGGCGAGTGCCTCTGGCGCGTGCTGGACCGACGCGGCGCGATCCGCGGGCATCTGCGGATCATGCCGCACGACCTCGGTCTGCGCTACCGCGCCGAACGCCTGCACCTCTCCTCCGGCACGTTCCGCATCGTCGGGGACTTCTGGAGTGCCGACGACGCCGTCGCCGCGCTGCGCTTCTGATCGCACAGGCGGGATGCGGCCGTCGAACCGCGCGTTTCTTGGCCAATCCTTAGGCGACCCATCGGAACATGGATCCGGCGCACGCGAACCGGCGGGCGCCCGCCTCCGATGCCGCCATCGCGAGGAACGCGACGGATGAGGATCCCCCATGACTGAGCTGCGACGCACCCGCACCCGGCCGCTCACCGGCATCGAGCGCACTTCTCGACGACCCCTGGTCGCCGTGGCCGTCGCCGTCGTCGGCGCCGTCGCCGTGATCGCCCTCGGCTTCGCGATGAAGGCGACGCAGGCCGATCAGAGCCTCGTCGTCGCCCTCAACAAGACCCACACGGGGCTGTGGGGCACGATCGGAAATGCGGTCTATCGCGGCATCGAGCCGCTCCCCGCGGTGGCGATCACCCTCGTGATCGCCGGAATCGTGTGGGCGGTGTCCCGCTCGCTGCGCACGGCGCTCGTGTTCGGGCTCACCGTCGCCCTCACCTGGCTGCCCGTCGCGGCCGTCAAGATCCTGGTCGATCGACCGCGGCCTGACGCCTCCCTGCTCGCGCACCCGTTCTCGCCGCTGCAGACCGACGGCTCCTTCCCTAGCGGCCACACCGCCTACATCGTCGCCCTGGCGATCGCGTTCTGGTTCCTGCTCCGCGACACCCGGTACGCATGGCTGCCGATCGTGCTCGGCGCGGTCGTCACGGCGGTGGTCGGCGTCGCCGTGGTGAGCGACGGCCTGCACTTCCCCACGGATGTGCTCGGATCCATCGTCTGGGCGCTGACCACGGCCGCCGCCGTGCGCT
>NZ_NCKN01000348.1 GCF_002257455.1 Microbacterium sp. 13-71-7 | reverse complement strand
GGTGAAGACGTTCTTGTCGAGCTGCACGATCGGCACGACGCGCTGGAACAGCACGGCGCCGTTCGCGTCCTTGGCGGCGATCCAGCGCGACGAGCCGTCGGCCGCGACGCTCCAGTCGCCGTGCATCTTCGGGCTGTCGTCGAGGTTGTACATCGTGAACGTGCCATCGCCCTTGAAGTAGGCCCAGCCGACGAAGTTCGACACCGCCGGGTCGTCCAGCGCGACGCGGTCGCCCTGGGCGTCGCGTGCGCTGGTGGTCTTCCACGGCGTGGACGCCAGGGTCTCGGACGGGGTCAGGACCTGCTTCGCGAAGGGGGCGGAGACCGCGGCTGACGGGGCGGCCGCGGCGGCCGTCGTGGGGACGACGACGACGGCGGCGGCGAGGGCGATGGTCGAGGCGGCGATGAGCGTGCGGGAGAGCGAGATGTTCATGTCCTCCACGCTAGAAATCCGGACCCCGCCCCCGCATCAGCCGATCGGCTACTTCCGGCACCGCCGACCGGATGAACCCTCCGCGGCGGAGGCCGTCCGGACGGATCGCACGGGTCGGAGCTCGAAACCGCTCGGAGGAGAGCGCAACGACGATACTGGGAGCACGACGCGACGCCTCGGGATCCGGGTTCGGGATGGTGCGGCCAGAGCCCGCCCACCGGTGAACCTTCGGGGCGCGGGCCTCGTTTCCCAGTGAGGAGGCGACTGTGGACGACGACGACGAACGGCTGACCGCGCTCTACGACGTGCACGCGGGACCGATCCGCCGCTACGTCGTGCACCTCACCGGCAGCAGCGCCTCGGCGGACGACGTGGTGCAGGAGACGCTGCTGCGCGCCTGGCGCACGCCGCGGATCCTGGAGCAGGAGGTGACGAGTACCAGGGCGTGGATGTTCACGGTCGCCCGTCACCTCGTCATCGACGAGGCGCGCAGCGCCCGGCGACGCCACGAGCATCCGGTGGCGGAGGTCCCGGAGAGGGTCACCGGCGATGTCACGGACCGGCTGTTCGACGCGATCCTCATCGAGGATGCGCTCGCGGACCTCAGCCCGGAGCATCGCGCCGTGATCGTCGCGGGCTACTACGGAGGCCGCAGCGTCGACGAGATCGCGACAGAGCTCGGGATTCCCGGCGGCACCGTGAAATCCAGGATGCACTACGGACTGCGGGCCCTGAGGCTCGCGCTGCAGGAGAGAGGGGTGATCCGGTGAGCGTGGATGCGGATCCGTTCGCGACGTGGGACGCCGCCTATGCGATGGGCGCGCTGTCCGCGACGGATCGTGCGCGGTACGAGGCGCACCTCGCGGTGTGCGCGGAATGCCGTGCGGCGCTCGCGGAGATCGTCCCGGCCGTGGGGCTGTTGTCGCGCGTGCATGCGGAGGACGCGGCGCGGATCGGCACGGAGGTCGCCGACTCCGCGGGCCCGAAGCTGCTGTCGATCGCCCGCGCGCGGCGGCGCTCCCGGCGTCGTACGCTGTGGGCCGGTGTCGGCATCGCGGCCGCGCTCGCCGTCGCGGTGCCCGTCACCGTCGTCGCCCTCGCTCCGCGGCCGGCGGTCTCGGTGGCGCTCAAGGGAGCGGGAGCCGTGCCGTTGAGCGCGACGATCTCGCTGACCCCGGTCGCGTGGGGGACGAAGATCGACATGGCCTGCCTCTACGCGGCGGATGCCCCCGACGCCGGCTGGACGTACGTCCTCACGGTCGTCGGGGACGACGGGAAGAGCACCGATCTCTCGACCTGGAAGGCGGATCCCGGCCGCACGGCGACGCTCTCGGCGGGCACCGCGCAGCCGCTGTCCGACATCCGCACGGTCGAGATCCGCAATGCCGCGGGCGCCGTCATCCTGCGCCAGGACATCGGCCACGGTTCGACGTCGGGATGATGCCCGGCGGCCGCGCGTCCGCAGATGACAGGAGCGCCGCGGGGGAGGATCCCCGCGGCGCTCCGTGATGCCGGTACGGCTGCGTGCCGGTCGTCAGCTCTTCGACTGGCCGTACGAGCCGAGCTGGCGGGTCGACTCGATGACGCGCTGCGCCATCGCGGTCTCTGCGACCTTGCCCCAGGCGCGCGGGTCGTAGACCTTCTTGTTGCCGACCTCGCCGTCGACCTTCAGGACGCCGTCGTAGTTGCTGAACATGTACCCGGCGATCGAGCGCGTGAACGCGTACTGGGTGTCGGTGTCGATGTTCATCTTCACCACGCCGTTCGCGACCGCGAGGGCGATCTCCGCGTCGGTCGAGCCGGATCCGCCGTGGAAGACGAGGTCGAGCGGCTTGGCGCCGGTGCCGTACTTCGCGGCGACCTGCTGCTGGATCTCGCCGAGCAGCTCGGGACGGAGCTTGACGCCGCCCGGCTTGTAGACGCCGTGCACGTTGCCGAACGTGAGGGCAGCGATGTAGCGCCCCTGCTCGCCGAGGCCCAGCGCCTGCACGGCCTGGTCGACGTCGGCGAACGTCGTGTAGAGCGCCTCGTTCGAGCCCTCGTGCGCGACGCCGTCCTCCTCGCCGCCGACGACGCCGATCTCGACCTCGAGGATGGCGTTGATCGCCTTCATGCGGGGGAGGAGGTCGCGGGCGATCTCGATGTTCTCCGCGAGCGGCACGGCCGAGCCGTCCCACATGTGCGACTGGAAGATGGGGTTGCGGCCGGCCTTGACCTCTTCCTCGGAAGCGGCGATGAGCGGCTCGACGAAGCCGGCGAGGGCGTCCTTCGGGCAGTGGTCGGTGTGCAGCGCGACGGTGACCGGGTAGGACTTCGCGACCTCGGTGGCGAACTTCGCGAAGGCGAGGGCGCCGGTGGCGCGGGCTTTGACGGTCTGGCCGGCGAAGTAGTCGGCGCCGCCGGTGGTCACCTACTGGTTGGCTCCATCTTTTGCCTGGGGCTGGCTCAACTAAAATTTGCAGTAGGACTCTAACATGCGCGGCTATCCGAATAAACCCCAAGCCAAAGAC
>NZ_NCKN01000347.1 GCF_002257455.1 Microbacterium sp. 13-71-7 | reverse complement strand
GAGGGGTTCGTCCTCGGACTGATCGCGACCGGCGCCGTGAGCGTCGCGATCGCTGCTGTTGTCGCGATCGTCCTGCGCGGCGTCGACCTCTTCGGCGACGCGGTCGCCGTCACCTTCCCCCTCCACGACGGGGGCATAGTCGGTGCGCTGAAGGATGCGCCCGACGTGCTGTCCTCAAGCTATTCCGCGGCGATCGTGACGATCGACGGCCTCCCTGCGGAAGCGCGCTGGCTGTTCCTTCTCGAGGGTGCACTGCCGGCTCTCGCAACGGTCGGGGTGTGCGCCGTTGCCTGGCGGCTCGGGGTGTCGCTGATCTGGTCGCGTCCGTTCCGGCGCTCGATGTCGGTCGCGATCGGCATCGCCGCCTGCCTCGTCGTCGCGGGAGGCGTGCTCGGTCAGCTCGCCGGCGCCTTCGGGCGCGCGATCGCCGTCGGTCACCTCGCGGAGGCGGATCCGCGCGTGCACGACGTGCTTTGGCCCTTCCTCGCGCAGTTCGACCTCGCCCCCGTCGGCTGGGGCTTCGCGCTCGCGCTCATCGCGACCGCGTTCCAGCTCGGCACACGCCTGCAGAAGGACGCGGAGGGGCTGGTCTGATGGTCGTCTACTCGGGAGACCTGTGGGGCTCACTAGCCCAGATCGGCCTCACCTTCTGCGTTCTCGTGATCGTCGGCGCGATCGCGTTCTGGCGAGGTAGGCGCCGGAGGAGTGAAACGCTGTTCCTCGACGTGGCGCTGTCTCTCGGCGGGTGGTGGGTGGCGTTGTCGGTGCTCGCGCTCATCGTCATACTGCTCAAGGCCTTCACCGTCGATTGGGTGGAGATCGACGGGCCGGCACTCAGCATTCCGCTCCCCGCAGATTTCCCGTGCGTGAGCTACGGGGAAGCCCAGGGTCCGGCGATCACCTGCCGGACCACGTCGATGTCCAACTTCGGCGTATTCAACGTCAGCGCAGGGATCCATGCCCTCGTGGCCGTCGCCCAGACGTGCACGCTCATCGTCTCGACCCTCCCCGCAGCACTGATCGCATTCATCTGCTTTCAGACGCTCCGCGGGCGCGCGTTCCACCGCACCGTGATCCGCGCTCTCGTCATCGGCGCGATCGTCCTGCTCGTGGTGGGCGTCGCGGGAGATCTGCTGAACGACATCACTGGCACCCTCGCTCTTCGCGAAGTGTTCCCGGTCGGCTCTCCGTGGTACCCCGAGGCGTTCATGCTCTCGGCGAGCGGGCTCCCGATCGGCGGGGCGATCGCGCTCGCCGCGCTCGCCGCCGTGTTCCATCAGGGGTTCCGGCTCCAGTCGGAACGTGACCAGCTGCAGAAGGACACGGAGGGCTTGGTGTGACTCCGGCGGCGCAGGACGAGGAGGACACGGGGATCCATTGCCGCCTCGACGAGCTGCTCACCGCCCGCGGGATGACGTTGACGCAGCTGAGCGAGCGGGTGGGGGTGAGCATCGTGAACCTCTCGGTCCTCAAGAACGATCGGGCGCGCGCGATCCGTTACTCGACCCTGCGTGCGATCTGCGATGCGCTCCAGTGCGAAGTCGGAGAGCTGCTGGTGCTCGCGCCGCGGGGCTGAGCCGCCGCGCGGACTCGCCCGACTACGGCAGATCGGCGACGGCGATCAGCGGGAACCAGTGCCGTTCTTTCAGGGACGACGTCTCCCCCTTCACGTCCAGCCATTGCCCGTCGATGCGCGGCACGTTCTCGACCTGCCACACTCCGAAATGCGCGATCGGGACCGGCCATCCGTAGTCCTGGGAGGGATCAGGCACGACGTTCCGCACCGCGCCCACCCAGCGCGGAGGTTCTGCCGAGCCCGTGACGTCGATGCTGAGGGCGAGGATCGCCTTCAGACCGATCGGATCCGCCTCACTCACCTCGCGCGTCGGGAGGTCGAGCATGCCGTTGCGCTCACGGGGGACGCAGAAGACGCGATCATCGTCTCGGATCAGCAACCGCACCAGTCCCATAGGCGACGGCGGTACGGCGCCGGTGACCCACTGGACGCGACTGCCCGCGGGCAACCACGACGGGTCCCCCTGTTCGCCCACGATGCGCTCCTCCGCCGAGGCCGCGGGGCTGCGATCGATCTCGACGGGCGCACCATCTCCGCGGCGCTGCGCCACCGCGATCAGGCCACAGGAGGGGCCGGCGGGGCGGCGGGCTGCGCGGGGGCGGGCATGGCGCCGTCGACCGGCTGGATCACGACGGCCGTGCCGTAGGCGCACATCTCGCTGAAGCTTCCGAGGGAGCCGGAGTCGAAGCGCATCGCGATCACGGCGTTGGCTCCGCGCTGCACCGCCTCGGCCCACATACGGTTCATGACCTCGTACCGGCTCTCGTACATGAGCTGCGTGAACTCGGGGATCTCGCCTCCGCCGAGCGCTCGGAAGCCGGCCGTGAAGCCCTGCCCGAAGTTCGTGGAGCGCACGGTGAGGCCCATGACCTCGCCGAGCACCTGGGTCACGCGATAGCCGGGAACGTCGTTCGTCGTCACCATGAACATGCGCTCATCGTCGCACGATGAACGCATCGGCGCACCTGTGTCTCCGCGCCCTGATCCGAGAAAGGCCGTGCCGCCACCCTTCACGGCACGCCGCTTCGCGCACGGAATCAGGCGGCGGGGTGGAATCGTTTGGGTGGTGGGTCGATGTCGCCCCACGCGTAGCGGAGCGGAAGCCGCGGATGCAGCACAGACTGTTGCCCGTCAGGGTGGTGCAGGACGAAGTCGTGTTTGCCGTGGCGGGTGATCTGCCATCGGCCATGGTGGAGCTCCATATGGTGGAAGCGGCAGAGGAGTATGCCGCGGTCGATGTCGGTGCGGCCTTGGTCGCGGGCCCATTCGTCGATGTGGTGGGCTTCGCAATACGACGCGGGCCGGTCGCACCCGATCCATCGGCATCCGCCGTCACGGACCGCGAGCCCGATGCGTTGTTTCGGGGTGAACAGGCGTGATTCCCGTCCCACGTCGAG
>NZ_NCKN01000346.1 GCF_002257455.1 Microbacterium sp. 13-71-7 | reverse complement strand
AACGTGGTGTTCTCGCCGACCGCCTCGGTGCGCACGTCCAGCGCGCCGGACTTGAGGATCGTGCCGGCGAACACCCGGGCGCCGGCCGTCTTGTCCTTCGGCACGCTCTCGCCAGTGACCGGGGCCTCGTCGGCGGCGCCGTCGCCGCCGACGACGATGCCGTCGACCGGGATGCTGTCGCCAGCGCGGACCAGGACGACATCGCCGACGGCGAGCTCGTCGATCGGGATCTCCCGCTCCTGGCCGCCGTCGCGAATCCGGGCGGTGGTCGGCACGGCGCCGATCAGGCCGCGGATGGAGGCGCGGGCGCGGTCGGTGTTCAGGTCGGCGATGAACTCGGCGATCAGGATGATCACCATCAGCACGCTGCCGGCGACCTCCTCGCCGCCGATCAGCGCGAAGATCGTGGCGAGCGTCACGAACAGCTCGGTGCCGATCTTGCGTTCCTTGACGAGCTCGATGATGCCGGTCTTCACCAACGGGTAGAGGCCGATCGCGACCGCGGCCCACAGCACGTAGACGGGGATGAGCTGCTGCCAGTACAGCAGCGCGATGAGGCCGGTCAGCAGGATGCGGCCCACCTCGATCCAGCGGGAGCGGGTCATCAGCGATCGCAGCGTGACGCGTGGCGTGGCGGGCCGGGCGGGGGCGGCGGTGGTCGGTCGGCTGGTCATCGGCGGGGCTCCTCGAACTGGGCGGTCGGGCAGGGAGGTGCGGGGGTCGTGGCGGCGGGGCGGGGCGGGTGCGCGGCGAGGGTCTCGGCGTAGTGCAAGGCGGTGCCGACGAGGTCGGCGGTGTGCGGGTCGGCGAGCCGGTGGCCCAGGCGCCGGCCCTGGAGGGCGGTGTCGAGGAGGCCATGCGCCCGCAGCCGGGCGAGGTGCTGCGCCACGATCCCGCGAGGCCGCCGGAGCCGCTCGGCCAGGGTCCCGACGGACAGGTCCGGGCTGGCGGCGATGAGGAGCACGAGGCGTAGGCGCGTGGTGTCGGCGAGCGCGCCGAAGCGGGCCGCGACCCCCGCCACGATCGCGTCCGGGACCAACCTCACCTCCGTCATGCCGACGAGGTCCGTACCGCGGTGCGCCGGCGGGAGCCGAATCGGGCCTGGACGGCGGCGCCGTGGGCGGGCAGGAGTTCGGCGTCGCTGAGCACCTGGACGGCGTCGCGGAGGCGCTCGAGCGCCGCCTCCGGATAGCGGATGGTCTGCACCGCCCGCAGGAAGCTGTGGACGGTCAGGCCCGAGGCGTGGGTCGCGGTGCCGCCGGTGGGCAGCACGTGGTTGGAGCCGGCGCAGTAGTCGCCGAGGCTGACCGGGGTGGTGGCGCCGATGAAGATTGCGCCGGCGTTGCGGATGCGGCCGGCGATCCCGTCGGCGTCGGCACTGTGCACCTCGAGGTGCTCCGGCGCGTAGGCGTCGCAGACCCGGATCGCCTGGTCGAGGTCGTCGACGAGGACGATGCCGGACTGGGCGCCGGCGAGCGCGGCGCGCACCCGGGTCGCGTTCGGTGTCGCGGCCGCCTGCCGGGCCAGCTCGGCCTGCACCGCGGCGGCCAGCGACATCGAGTCGGTGACGAGGATCGCGGCGGCGAGTTCGTCGTGCTCGGCCTGGCAGACCAGATCGGCGGCGATCAGCACTGGGTCGGCCAGCGCGTCGGCGAGGATCATCACCTCGGTCGCCCCGGCCTCCATGTCGATCGCGACCGTGCCGCGCACGAGCCGCTTCGCCGCGGCGACGTGGACGTTGCCCGGGCCGGTGATGACGTCCACCGGCGCGAGGCGGCGTTCGGCCGCCTCGTCCTCGACGCCGTAGGCGAGCGCGGCGATCGCCTGCGCGCCGCCGATCGCGTAGACCTCCTGGATGCCGAGCATCGCCGCGGTCGCCAGGATCGTGGGGTGCGGCAGGCCGCCGTGCTCGGCCTGCGGCGGGCTGACCAGGGCGATCGAGGCGACACCGGCGACCTGGGCGGGCACGACGTTCATCACCACCGAGGACGGGTAGACCGCCTTCCCGCCCGGCACATACACGCCGGCGCGCTCGATCGGGAACCAGTTCAGCGACACCTGGGCGCCGGCCTCGAAGCCGACCAGCACCGGCGGGGGCAGCTGCGCCGCCGCGAAGCGGCGGCTACGGACGATGACCTCCTGCAGCGCCGCCGGCTCGACCCCATCGAAGCGGGCCGCAAACGCCGCAAGCGCCGCGAAGCCGCCGGTGCGCACCGCGGCGATCGTCGCCGCGGCGGCCGGGATCACCGCCTCCAGGTCCGCGACCGCCCGCGGCAGGACGGCCCGCACCCCAGCCCGGGTGATCGCCTGCCCGCGCAGATCGACAACCCGAAACCCGGCACGCTCGGCCCCATCCCGCATGGCGATCCCTCTCCTTGTTCGCGGCCAGACGGCCGCCCCATCGTCGACGACACCGAGGACGATACCAGCAAGTCTTCGCAACCATGCAGATAATGGGTTCGACGTGGAGGCGACGCTCGCGCTCGGGACTGGATTTGTGCCGGGCGAGGGCGATGCGCGATGATTTGCGTATGCACGCAGACAGGCAGATCGAAGGCGGGGTCGACGCGGAGCTCATCGCCGTCGCCGCGGAAGTGTTTCGGATGCTCGCCGATCCGACCCGGGTCCGGATCGTCCTCGCCCTCGGCGAGTACGGCGAGCTGTCGGTCAACCACCTCGCCGACATCGTCGACAAGGCCGCCCCGGCGGTCTCCCAGCATCTCGCCAAGCTGCGGCTGACCCGGATGGTCTCCACCCGCCAGGACGGCACTCGGGTGTTCTACCGGCTCACCGACGAGCACGCCCAGCAGCTCGTGAACGGCGCGATCCAGCAGGCCGAGCACGCGCTCGACGCCCGTCCCGCCCACCACCACCCCGCGGAGGTCGACGCATGAGCACCCCCGAGCAGCCCGGCGCCCTGCCGCACGAGCACCCGGGCGAGACCCACGAGCAGCCGCACGGCCACGACCATCCCCACGATCACGATCACGATCACGATCACGATCACGATCA
>NZ_NCKN01000345.1 GCF_002257455.1 Microbacterium sp. 13-71-7 | reverse complement strand
GTCGCCCTCCCAGCCCGGCGCCGCGGAGCTTGTCAGCCGCTCCATGCTGGCGCAGCCGTTCCAGCCCGACGGGATCACGATCGTGGAGGCGGAAGCCACCGCGCGTCGGCTCATCGCCGTCAACCCCACGGCGCTCTCTCCGGTGGCCGACAAGGCCGTCGCCCGCGGGCAGGCCGAGCTCGTCGACCTGCTCGGCCTGCCGGACGTGCGCGACATCGACTTCGACACGGTCTGGGCGCCGCGCCTCGAGCGCGACCGCCTCCGCGTGCCCATCGGGCAGGCCGAGGACGGCTCCCCGCTCATCCTCGACATCAAGGAATCCGCCCAGCAGGGCATGGGTCCGCACGGTCTGATCATCGGCGCGACCGGATCCGGGAAGTCCGAGGTGCTGCGCACCCTGGTGCTCGCGCTGACGCTCACGCACTCCCCGGAGCAGCTCAACTTCGTGCTCGTCGACTTCAAGGGCGGCGCCACGTTCGCGGGCATGGCCGGCATGCCGCACGTCTCGGCGATCATCACCAACCTCGGCAGCGAGCTCTCGCTCGTGGACCGCTTCCAGGATGCGCTGCAGGGCGAGGTCGTGCGCCGCCAGGAGCTGCTGCGCGCGGCCGGGAACTTCGCCAACGTCGCCGACTACGAGAAGGCCCGTCGCGGGGGCCGCACCGATCTGGAGCCGCTGCCCGCGCTGCTCATCGTGGCCGACGAGTTCAGCGAGCTGCTCGCCGCCAAGCCGGAGTTCGTGGAGAGCTTCGTCAACATCGGCCGCGTCGGCCGCTCGCTGCAGGTCCACCTGCTGCTGGCCTCGCAGCGCCTCGAGGAGGGCAAGCTGCGGGGCCTCGACACGTACCTGTCGTACCGCATCGGCCTCCGCACGTTCTCCGCGTCCGAGTCGCGTGCCGTTCTCGGCGTCCCGGACGCCTACCACCTGCCGCCCGAGCCGGGCATCGGCTTCCTCAAGAGCGACACCGAGACGATGACCCAGTTCCGCGCGGCCTACGTCTCGGGACCGCCGCCCCGTCGTCGTCGTGCGGCCTCCGGCTCGCGACGCGGCCCGCAGGACGCCGCGGTCGAGGTGTTCACGGCCGCGCCGGTGCGCAGCGCCCCGCCGCAGGCCGAGGCGCCCGTCGAGCTCGAGCTGCCGGCGGCGCCCGAGGAGAACGGCAGCACCTTCGAGCTCGCGGTCGAGCGGATGAGCGGACGAGGGCCCGCGGCGCATCAGGTGTGGCTGCCGCCGCTCGAGGTGCCCGCCACGATCGGCGACCTCTTCGGCGATCTCGTCGAGGATCCGCAGCTCGGACTGATCTCGCCGCGCTGGCGCGCGGTGGGAGGCCTCACCGTGCCGCTCGGCATCGTGGACGTGCCGCTCGAGCAGCGGCGCGAGAACCTGGTGGTCTCGCTCGGCGGCGCCGCCGGTCACATGGCGATCGTCGGTGCGCCGCTGAGCGGCAAGAGCACGCTCGCGCGCACCACCGTCACCGCGCTCGCCCTCACGCACACTCCGCGCGAGGTGCAGTTCTTCGTCATCGACTTCGGTGGCGGAAGCTTCGCCGGCATGCAGGGCTTCACGCACCTGAGCGGTCTCGCGACCCGCTCCGAGCCCGACGTCGTGCGCCGCACCGTCAGCGAGATCACCTCGCTCCTGAACGCACGCGAGGTGTACTTCCGCGCCCAGGGCATCGACTCGATCGACACCTACCGCCGCCGTCGTGCCGAGGGGACCGTCGACGACGGCTACGGGGACATCTTCCTCGTCGTCGACGGCTGGGGGACGCTGCGCACCGAGTTCGAGAACCTCGAGGCGCCGATCCAGGCGATCGCCGCCCGCGGCCTCACCTACGGCGTGCACGTGATCCTCACCGCCGCGCGGTGGATGGAGATCCGCGCGAACGTCAAGGACCTCATCGGCACCCGGATCGAGCTGCGCCTCGGCGACGCGACCGACTCCGAGGTCGACCGCAAGGCCGCGGGCAACGTCACCTCGCTCCCCGGCCGGGGCCTGGATCCGCGTGCGCTGCAGATGCTCACCGCGCTGCCGCGGATCGACGGGGTCGAGGACGCGGGATCCCTGGCCGACGGCGTCGACGACCTCGTGCGACGCGTGGGCGCGGCCTGGCGGGGACCGGCCGGTCCCAAGCTGCGCCTGCTGCCGTCCCGCATCTCGCACGACGAGCTGCGCGCGCTCGCGACGCGGGCGAACGGCGGATCCGAGCCGCGCCAGATGCTGCTCGGCATCGACGAGGAGAACCTCGCGCCGTTCGCGGTCGATCCCGCGGCCGAGCCGCTGCTGTACCTCTACGGCGACGCCGACTCCGGCAAGTCGTCGATGCTGCGCGGCGTCGTGCACGAGATCATGCGGCTGTACCCGGCGAACCGCGCGAAGATCTTCGTGGTCGACTACCGCCGGGCGCTGCTCGGCGAGATCCCGCAGGAGTACCTCGGCGCCTACCTCACCTCGCACGAGCTGGCCGAGGGCGGCATCAACGAGCTGGCGGCGTTCTTCCGCAGCCGGATCCCGGGCCCCGATGTCACGCCCGAGCAGCTGCGCACCCGCTCCTGGTGGAGCGGCGCGGAGGGCTTCGTGCTCGTCGACGACTACGACCTCGTCGCGACCTCGCAGGGCAACCCTGTGGCTCCGCTCGCGCCGCTGCTCGCGCAGGCGGCGGATCTGGGTCTGCACGTGATCCTCACGCGCCGCGCCGGCGGGGCGAGCCGCGCCGCCTACGATCCGATCATCCAGCGCATGACGGATCTGGGCGCCACCGGCATCCTGCTCAGCGGGAACCCGGAGGAGGGGCAGCTGATCGGCAAGGTCAAGGCCGTCCCGTCCATCCCGGGGCGCGCCCAGATCGTCAGCCGCGACCGCGGCGTCGTCGCCGCCCAGCTGCTCTGGGTCCCGCCCCGCTACGAGTGACGCGCCCCCCTCCTGACCGCGAGACTCCATCTGGGCGACGAGACTGCGCGCCTGGACCGCAGTCTCGTCGCCGAGATGGAGTCTCGCGGAGGGGTGGCGGGCTGATCGA
>NZ_NCKN01000344.1 GCF_002257455.1 Microbacterium sp. 13-71-7 | reverse complement strand
GATCCCAGAACGCTGCGGAGTTTTTCGCGATGAGCCAGTTGCCTAGGAGCATGGCAAGCGAGCCCACCGAAACGCTGGAAAGATCGTTCGCGGCTATCGTGCGAAGCAGCCCATCCAGGTCCTCGGGGAACCCGACGATCTCTCGCGCCTGGCCGTCGCCCTCGACCCAGCGCACCGGATCGTGCGCGACGGAGTCATCGCCCGGTCGCGAGTACTCGGCGAAACCCTGGGGCCATGGCAATGGAAGCTGCCCGGACTCATCGCGCATTTTCGTTCCCTTTCACGTCAGGACGACCTCAATGTCCAAGACTCGAAACACCCTGAACATGGTGCTGAACGTTGGATTCGCCAGCGTCCCGACGGCAGTTTCTCCCCGTTCAAGACTGCTGTACGTATGTAGCGCGAGCCCCGCTGCTAAGGCGACTTCCTCCTGCGACAAGCCCGCCGACGTCCGTCGACGTCGCAGCAGCTGGGCGAGAGATTGAACAGCACCACAATGAGGTTCTGCCTCATGGCTGAGCAATCTCATCTCCCCTCGGTCGTAGCGGGCGGTGCCACGTTCGCACAGGTACCGCACACCAATTCGCCGGCTGCAACACCGAGCCTATGGCGACCGCGGACACACCGCACCTGGGCTTTTGGCTAGAAAATATAACCTAAACTATGCGAACCAATGCCGAACCGCGATTCGCCGATAATTACCCATTATTCAGTAAGCTGATTTGGCAGGGTAGAGCAGGATTCTGCTGGGGACGCTGAATCGAGCAACGATACAGAGGCCTCGCCTGTACGGCGGGCCTCTGCGCTGAGGGGCGGGGGCCCACGCTGCAGCAACTGTAGGCATTCACGTTGGCCCCTCAAACAGTCATCACAGCGATGATGGTCAATGCTCCAAGAGCGACGGCCAGTCCCACCACGAGGGCAACGATAGTCACCACGATCACGTCGGTCAGTGCCCTTTGACGCATAGGGCTCTGGTCCGTGCCGGTCGAGCACCCGCACCCGCTGTACGGGTGGCGCTTCCAGGGGACCGACGACGCCGGCGACTCGTTCGTCTTCGACGTCTACCAGGGCGCCGACGGCTGGCACGTCCACCACGCCTACTCCTGATGTCGGTGGCTGCTGACAGGATCGCCGACGTGGACCCCGCCCGAATTCGCGCCTTCAAAGAGCGCAATCCGTCATGGCGCGGGAACAAAGAGACACGGATCCGGGAAGAGCTCGGCCTCTCCCCCGCACGCTACGTCGTGCTGCTCGAACGCGCCGCGGCTTCCCTTGAGGGCATGCAGGCGGATCCGCTTGGCGCGCGCCGGGTCCTCGACTTCACGCCGCCGCGGATCCGCTGGGGTTCCCAATGAGCGAACCACGCGTCCGAGTGACATCTCGAGGAGAACCGTCGGATGCCGCCTGGCGCAGGTTTGGGGACGTAGCAGCCAGGGTCCTCTTCAACCTCGCTGAGCGTGATCTCGAAGCAGCGGCCGCAGCAATCGCCGACGATACGGTGCAAGATACGGTGCAGACGCCGGAGGGGCTGGCACCTGATGCGGTGTCAGCCCCTCCGTTTCCCGCGGAATTCCGCGGCTGTGGCAAGTGAGGGATTCGAACCCCCGAAGCATTACGCGGCTGATTTACAGTCAGCTCCCTTTGGCCGCTCGGGCAACTTGCCAGTGCACGCCCGTCCCGCTTTTCCAGCCGACCGGGGGCGCGAAGATCAAGCATACCCGGCGGATCCGGTCACGAGAAATCGAGCGGGAGACCGGGTTCGCGGTTCCCGGTTCACACGCCCAGCGTCGAGGCGCGGGCGATGAGTTCGGGGCGGTAGAGCACGCGCTCCGCGGTCGCCGCGCCGCCGTCGGACGCCCCCAGCAGCAGGTCCACCGCGGTGGATCCGATGAGGGCGGCGGGCTGGCGGATCGAGCTCAGCGGGATCACCGCGGCCTCCGCGAAGTCGATGTCGTCGTACCCGATGAGCGCGATGTCCTGCGGGACGCGCGCATCCCCGGCCATCACCAGGCTCTGCAGCAAGCCCAGAGCCACGAGGTCGTTCGCGGCGAACACGGCATCGGGGCGCTCCGCGCCCGGTCGGTCCATGAGGAGCCGGCCCGCGCGGCGCCCCTCCTCGACGCTGAGCGCGCCCGTCGCCATGAACTCCAGTCCCACCCCGGCCGCGGCGGCCACGGCCTGTGCGCCGCTCAGCCGGTCCGAGACCTGCCGCAGCGAGACGGGGCCGCCGACGAACGCCAGCCGGCGCCGACCGCTCTCCAGGAGGTGCGCGGCGGCGATCCGCCCGCCTTCGACGTCGTCCACGGCGACGGAGGAGAAGCCGGGATCCCGTGATTCGCGATCCACCAGGACGCTGAGCGTGCCGCGATCGCGCATCTGCTGGAGCCGCGGCAGCGCCTCGGCGACCGGAGTGATGAGGACGCCCGCGACGCGCTGCTCCTCGAAGAGGTCGAGGAGCAGTCCTTCACGACGCGCGCTCTCGTCGCTGTTGGCGACGAGCACCGACATCCCGTGCTCGTCCGCGCGCTGCTCGGCGCCGCGGACGACCTCGGCGAAGAAGGGGTTGCGGATGTCGAGGACGACGAGCCCGATGGTGCGGCTGTGCCCCGCGCGGAGCTGCCTTGCGGCGTCGTTGCGCACATAGCCGAGGCGGGCGATCGAGGCCTGGACGCGCGTCACGGTGTCCGCGGAGACCCGCTCCGGACGATTCAGGACGTTCGACACCGTGCCCACGGACACGCCGGCGTCCTCCGCCACTTCCCGGACGCTCACCACCATGGCCGCCCCCTCTCCCGCACAGCGAGCCTAGGGCATCACGGGCCGGCGCCCGGGAGCCAGGGGCACGCCCGATCAGGCGACGAAGCGGTGCTCGCCCCCGACGACCTCGTGCGTGGCGCCACCGGGCAGGACGATCTCCGCGGGGACGCCCTCGGGAATCCTCGCCTCGAGCACGAACCCCTCCTCGCCGGCGTTCCAGTGCACCGCGATCTCCCCCGCCGCGGAGTCGTAGCGCGTGCGCGCCCAACTGATCCCGGGCCCGGGCACG
>NZ_NCKN01000033.1 GCF_002257455.1 Microbacterium sp. 13-71-7 | reverse complement strand
CCGACATGGGTCGCCTCGGGTATGAGGCCTGTTGCCCTCAGCCTGTCCGCAGCGCCGAGCGCGATCGCACTCGATTCGCGCAATACAAGGTCTGTAAGCGCCTCCGCCCGCACCTGCTCCGGGGCTTGATCTTCGGCGTCCCTGCGTTCTTGCCAGCGGGCGGCAGCGGCCGCGACCACGGGAAGGCTCAGCTGCGCTGCGAGAGTAATTCTGTCGGCCACAAGCCGGTACCGGGTCTCGCCGTTCACGATCACCGGTTCCCCGTCGACCTCGTCGGTCAGCCCGATTCGTACTCCCATCGCGGATGAGGCTTCCGCGAGCAGGACCTCGAGCGCCCGCGCTTCAGATCGGCTCCTCAGCCGGTCGATGGTCTGAAGGGCACGGTCCACCTGGTCCCCCAGGTCGCTCCGCAATCGCCGGTCGATTCCCAACACCGTGTCCGCTATCGATGCTCCTCGAGGGGCAGTCAGGATTGCTATTCCGCTTCGCTCCGCAATCCGCGCAGCGGTCGGGAGCGTCTGTTCTTGACCCATCAACAGCACCGCGGCGATCCCCTGTGCGGCTCCCTTACGAATCGCGATATCGAACTCGTACGGTTCCCTCCCCTGCAGCGCGCCCGGCGTGACGACAACCAGGACCTTGCCAGTCGCTTCCCCGACCTCTTCGAGGGTCTCCGCGATGACAACCCGCACCACATCCTCGCTGGGTACTGCTCCGCCGAGCATGGTGAGCTCGATCCCTGCACCGTCGTCGAGGAGCTCCTGGATGGTGACCATTTTGCGAGTCTATTGGTTTGTAAACACAGTGGAGAGCGATTTGTCAGGCTACGAGCACCTAGCATCACGGGAACCAAGGTACTTAGCTGGCCGCATGCCTGAATTGATCACACACGCCGACATCGACGCATTCGCCCGGGGCTGCGCGATTCTCGGCACGGGAGGCGGCGGCGAAGTCGAGTCCGGACGCCTGATGGCTCTCAACGCCCTGGACGGGCACGGCCCGGTACCGCTTGTTTCGCTCGCTGACCTGCCTGACGACGGTCTCGTACTCCCCCTGTCGAGCATCGGCGCACCGACAGTCGGATACGAAATGATCCATGGGACCCAGGAGGCGGGGCGCGTCCGCGACGCGGTCGAGCAGCATTTCGGTCGCGCCTGCGTCGCAGTCATGTCGTCCGAGATTGGCGGGACCAACGGTGTGGGCGCCGTGTCGTGGGCGGCGGAACTAGGACTCCCCCTCGTCGACGCGGACGGTATGGGACGGGCGTTCCCCGAAGTTCAGATGGTGTCGATGAACGTGGCGGGGCTCCCCATCGAGAACATCACGCTCGCCGACGTGATCGGCAACGTGACGATCCTCACCCCGGTGAGCTGGGCATGGGCGGAGGCCATCAGCCGCGCCGTGTCGATTGCCGCCGGATCCTACGCGCTGATGGCCGACAACGTCCTGCCCGCAGCGCGCCTGCGTGGCGCGGTCATCGAAGGAACGGTGACGCGGGCTATCCAGATCGGCCGGGCCACGGAGAACACCGACGATCCCATCGCCGCACTCACGGAGACGCTCGGGGCGCGGATTCTGATCCGCGGCAAGGTTGTGGATGTGGAGCGGCGGATCGGGGGTGGATTCGTGCGAGGAAGCATTGTCGTTGACGGCAGTGGCTCCGACACTGGCCGGATGATTCGGATCGAAGTCCAGAACGAGAACCTGATCGTTCTCGAAGAGGGGCAGGTGCTTGCGTCCGTCCCCGACCTCATTTCTGTCGTCGACGACCACAGCGGCCACGCGATCGCAACCGAGCTGGTCCGTTACGGCCAGCGCGTCGCGGTGCTGGCCTGGCCGTGCGCGCCGCTCTGGCGCTCCGATCGTGGCATTGCGATCGCCGGCCCCCGAGCATTCGGCTACAACATCGACTACGTGCCCGTGGAGGAAATTGCGCATGTCCACTCCTGACCGCTCCCGCGACCTCCGCATCGGCATCGATGTCGGCGGCACCAACACGGACGCCGTGGTGCTCGACGGCACCGACAAGGTCCTTGCATGGACCAAGCAGCCGACCAGTGACGACGTCACCGGCGGTATGCGAACCGCTCTCGCTCATGTCCTCAACGGCATCGAGGATCCGTCCCGGGTGAGCCGAGTGATGCTCGGAACGACAGCCGCAACAAACGCCATCGTTGAGCGACGTCGACTTCGCAAAGTTGCGGTCATCCGGCTCGGAGCGCCCGCCACCTCTTCCATCATGCCGTTGCACGTCTGGCCCGCGGATCTTCGCCAAGCGCTCAGCGCGGGAGAACTGCTGGCGGGCGGAGGCAACCTCATCGACGGGCGTCCGATCGCGCCGCTCGACGTTGAGGCAATTCGCGCGTTTCTTGGAAGAGTCTCCGGCGTCGCCGACGCCGTCGCGATCACAGGCGTGTTCAGCCCGATCATCGCCGACCAGGAACGTGAAGTCGCCGAGATCGCCCGCGAGATGCTCGGGCCCGACATCGTCATCTCGATGAGTCACGAGATCGGCCAATTGGGTCTTATCCAGCGCGAGAACTCCACGGTCCTGAACGCCGCACTGCACGATGTCGCGCAGGACGTGACCAGCGCACTCGACCAGGTCCTTCAGGAGCGGGGCCTGTCGGCATCGACGTTCTTCGCCCAGAACGATGGAACGCTAATGGCCATGGAATTCGCAGCGCGATACCCGGTTCTTACTATCGGATCCGGGCCCGCGAACTCGATCCGCGGCGCCGCGTTCCTTTCCGGTCACCAAGACGCCATCGTCGCTGACGTCGGAGGCACCACGACCGACTTCGGTGTGCTCGTCAACGGGCTACCACGCGAATCGAGCGCCGCGGTGCACATCGGTGGTGTCGCCACCAACTTCCGGATGCCAGACGTCATGGCCATCGGTCTCGGCGGCGGCACCATCATCAGAAATGAAGAGGGACTCATTCGCGTCGGCCCACAGTCCGTGGGTCACCAGCTCACGAGTCAGGCACTGATCTTCGGCGGCGAGACGGCGACGCTGTCCGACGCGGGCGTGATCGCTGGGCGTGCATCGATCGGATCGTCGAGCAGGGCAACCTCCCGCCGTGATGATCTCGCCGCCGGTCTCGGCATCGCCGACGAGATGTTCCGCGACGCTGTGGACACGATGTCGCTTGGTAAGGCGCGGCCCCTCATCGTGGTCGGCGGTGGTGCGTTCCTGGCGCCCGATCATATCCCGGGTGCGAGCGACGTCATCCGCCCGGACCACGGCGATGTCGCAAACGCCGTCGGTGCGGCGATTGCCCTAGCGAGCGGGAGGTGGGACGTGATCGTGCCCGCGAACCAGGACCGCCAGTCCAACATTGACCATGCCTGCGAGACGGCCCGCCAGCGTGCGGTCCAGGCAGGTGCTGACCCCGCCAGCGTCGAGATCGTCGAACTCGTCGAAGTACCGCTGACGTATCTGCCCGAGCCCGCAACCCGCGTCTCTGTCAAAGCCGCGGGACCTCTGGCTTGGCTCTGACCCGAGAAACTCCGACGACGACGTCGGAAGCAAAGGAACCATGAAAATGAAACTTCGCAGAATGCGCATCGCCGGCGCGGTACTCACTGCGCTCGTGGCGCTGACGGTCGTCAGCGGCTGCACGGGTCACGCCTCGAGCACCACGTCGGCGTCTTCCTCCACCTTCGTGTACGCGCCGAACCTCGACGTCGTGACCGACTGGGACCCTGCGACCTCGTACTCCAACGAGATCCGCGTCATGGGCAACGTGTACGAGACGTTGACTCGTTACAACACGACCACGAAGAAGGTCGAGCCGCTGCTCGCCACGTCGTGGAAATCATCGGACGATGGACGCACGTGGACGTTTACCCTTCGAGACGGCGTCAAATTCCACAGTGGACGTACCCTTGACGCGACTGCCGTGAAAGAGTCGATTGAGCGAACCCAGAAGCTTGCAGGAGGAGCCGCCTACATCTGGGAGTCCGTGGATGCGATCAGCGCCCCGGATCCTCACACCGTCGTCTTCACTCTGAAGTACCCCGCACCGATTGACCTCATCTCTTCCTCCGCCTACGCAGCGTACGTCTACGACGTCAACGCCGGCGCTGGCGCCGACCTCAAGCAGTGGGTCGCAACGGGCAAGGACGCGGGAAGCGGCCCGTACACGGTCAAGAAGTGGGCGAAAGGCCAGGAGGTGGAAGTCACACTCTCCGCGTTCGATCGCTATTGGGGCGGATGGAAGGGCTCCCACTATAAGAGTGTCGAGTATCGCGTGACACCCGACCTCACCACGGCATGGCAGCTGCTGCAAAGTGGTGACGTCCAAATGGTCGAAAGGCTGACCCCTCAGCTGTTCGACCAGGCGAAGCACACGACTGGCATCTCGACCTCCAGCACCCCTTCCTTCCAGAATCTCATCGCCTTCTTCAACACCGCGGACGGGCCGATGGCCGATCCCAATGTCCGCAAAGCCGTCCGTGATGCCATCGACTATCACGGCCTCGTCTCGAGTCTCGGCGGTGCTGCCACCGTCGCGCACGGTGTCGTTCCCGAAGGGCTTCTGGGCTACGACGACAAGATCGCACCACGACAGGACCTCGCCGCTGCCAAGGCTGAGCTCCAGAAAGCCGGCTACGGGCCCGGAGGCAAGCCGCTGACTCTGACGATGACCTACGCTCAGGGCGACAGCGACCAGCAGCAGTTCGCCACACTCCTCAGCTCGTCGCTGCAGCAGCTCGGTGTGACGCTGCAGGCACAGCCGCTTCAGTGGAACGCCCAGTGGGACAAAGGCAAGTCCGATGACCACGCACAGCGCCAGGACATCTTCCTCATGTACTGGTACCCGGACTATGCCGACCCGTACTCATGGTTCGTGAACCTCTATCATTCGGCCGATCCTGCATATTTCAATATGGCGTACTGGAACAGTCCTGCCGCAGACACGCTCATTGACGGGCTCCCGGCGTTGACAGCCACAGACCGAGGCGCAGCGCAGAAGAGCTACGAGCAGCTGCAGCAGATGGTGCAGGATGATGCGGTATCTGCTGTGCTCTACGTGCAGACGTACCAGCGGGCATGGAGCGGCACCGTGAAGGGGTACGCCGACAATCCTGCCTATCCGAACGTGCCCTTCGTCTACGGCATGGGGCCCGGGGGAAACTGATGATTCGGTACCTCCTCCGCCGCGTCGGGCAGGCGTGTCTCGTAGTGGCGGGAGTCGTAGCGCTCACCTTCGTGGTTGTCCGGCTACTGCCCGGAGATCCAGCCTCCGCGTACGCAGGGGCGCGAGCAACCCGAGCCGAGTTGGCGCACGCACGTCAGCAGCTCGGCCTCGACCAGCCTCTCCCAGTCCAGCTCGCCACCTACGTGACGGGACTGATCCGGGGAGACTGGGGCACCAGCCTCCGCACAAGGCAGCCGGTCTTCAATGATCTCCTGGTCGCATTCCCCGCGTCAGTCGAACTCGTCTTCGCTGCACTCACCATCGCCGTCGTGCTGGGGGTCCCGGCGGGGATGCTCGCGGCACGTTATCTCGGCAAGCCGTTGGACGGTGGCATTCGCATCACATCGATGTTCGTCACATCATTCCCAGTGTTCCTCCTTGCGATCGTCGTGCAGACCACCTTCGCCACGAAACTCGGGTGGTTCCCCGTGGCCGGGGAGTACGACACAGTTCTGCAAACCACGTCGCCGCTCATCCACATCACCAACTTGACGGTCTTGGACGCAGCGATCACCGGCAACGGGCCGATCCTGCTCAGCGCCATGGAGCATCTGGCGTTACCTGTGCTCGTCGTGGCGGCATACCCGCTCGGTGTGGTCACCCAGATGACGCGCGCTGCCGTGTCCGACGAGGCATCGCTCGAGCACGGCCGGCTCGAACGTGCCCTCGGTTTCACACGCACGGCGACGCTCTGGCGGTTTTCCTTGCGACCGGCATTGAACCCCATGCTGACCGTGCTCGCACTCGTTTTCGCATACTCGCTTGTCAACACGTTTCTGGTCGAGTCAGTCTTCAACTGGCCCGGACTCGGCCGCTACACCGCCGACTCCCTCCGCTCGCTTGACACCGCAGCCGTAGCGGGCGTGACGCTCGTGGTCGCGCTCACGTACGTCACGGCGAACCTACTCGTCGATGTCCTACAGACGGTCATCGACCCGAGAGTGAAACTCCAATGACCGCGACCTCAGGACCCCGCACCGAACTGGTGTCTGTCACGAAGGCACGCCGCCGCCCAGGGAACACCCTGGTCCGCGTCAGCGAGGTGATTCTGGTCGTACTGGTACTCGCCGCCGTTCTCGCCAACGTGATCAGCCCTTATCCCGCTGACGCACTCGGTGCCGTCAATCCGGTTGCAGCACTCCAGCCGCCGAGCTCCGCCCATTGGCTGGGCACCGATCAGGTGGGTCGAGATGTGCTGACCCGCGTTATTTTCGGCGCGCGTACCTCCCTGGGTATCGTTGTAGCCGTTCTCGCGCTTGCGGTTGTGATCGGCGTCACCCTCGGCGTTATCGCCGGGTACTTTGGCGGGTGGCTGAGAGACATCATCATGCGACTCACGGACGTCTTCCTCGCCTTCCCCTCGATGCTGCTCGCACTCGCTCTCGTGCTCGTGCTTCGCCCCAGTCTGCAGACAGCAGTCCTGGCGATCGCTCTCACCTGGTGGCCGTGGTACACGCGGCTTTCGGCGGGCGTTGCGACCGCGATCTCCAGCCGCACCTATATGGACGCCACCCGCGCTCTGGGGGTCTCCCCCGTGCGGGCGATCGTCCGGCATGTGCTGCCGAATTCGCTGACACCGGTGCTTGTGCAACTCTCCCTCGACGCAGGAGGCGTGATTCTGACCGCCGCGTCACTGTCATTCCTCGGTCTCGGGGCTCAAGAGCCCGTGCCAGAGTGGGGCCTCATGGTGTCGCAGGGCATGACGCTCTTCACCACTGACTGGTGGGTCGCGTTGTTCCCTGGCCTCGCGATTCTTCTCACGGCGTTCTCGTTCAACATGCTCGGAGAGGGCCTCCGCTCCGCCCTAGACCCCCGCCGGAGGGCATTATGACTGAGCTTGTCGTTGTGAATGGCCTCACCGTTCGATACGGCACGGTCATCGCATCACACCTTTCCTCCCTCGTGATTCACTCCGGTGAATGCGTGGCGATCGTCGGTGAAAGCGGTTCAGGCAAGACATCAGCATTGATGGGGATTCTTGGCCTGGGCGAAGTGTCAGGGGCAGAGGTCTCTGGCTCGGTGCGGGTCGGCGGCGTGGAGCTGATCGGCGCTTCGGAGCGGAAGCTGGCGTCCATCCACGGCGCGGAGCTCACGCTCGTCTCGCAGAGCCCTCAGGCCGCGTTGAACCCAACAATGCGTCTGGGACGATTCGCTCAGCTCGCCCTGGCGCGCCACGGCATCACTCGGGCATCTGCACGCGCACGTATTGAGGCGGCCCTGGCCGATGTGGTGCTGCCTCCGAGCATCCTGCGCAGATATCCTCACGAAATCTCCGGCGGCCAAGCGCAACGCTTCTGCATCGGTCTGGCTGTCGCCCTTGAAACCAAGTGCATCATTGCCGACGAACCGACCAGCGCTCTCGATGTGACGGTGCAGGCCGAGATCATCCGTCTCCTGCGCCGGCTACGAGAGGACGGTGGAAAGGGCATCTTGTTCGTCTCCCACGATCTCGCTTTGGTTGCCGCGACGGCTGATCGGATCATCGTGATGAAAGACGGCGCCGTGGTCGAGGACGGTCTCCGAGACCAGGTGCTTTTCCACCCCCAATCTGACTACACCAAGGAACTGCTTGCCGCGATTCCGGAGTGGAACACACATGAATGACACTCTTACGCCGCTTCTCGCACTTGAGAAGGTGGCGCTCGCGTACGGCTCCAACAGGGTCGTCGACGACGTGTCGCTCGCGCTTGCGCCTGGCCCGTCCGGACTCGCTCTCGTTGGGGAAAGCGGTTCCGGCAAGACGAGCATTGCCCGCGCACTGCTGGGGCTGCTCCGCCCGGTGTCCGGCGAAGTTCTCTATCGTGGGTCCGACTTGGGAAAGTTGGACCGAAAAGGCCGGCGCCGATACCGAACAACGATCCAGCCTGTCTTCCAAGACGGGACCGAAGCGCTCGATCCACGGATGAAGGTCGGCTCGGCCCTGTCCGAAGCGATCGGGGTATCACCCGACGCTGCGCTTCGCGGCGAGGCCCGACGCGCCCGGATCCTGTCTCTGCTGGCGGACGTCGGCTTGGACGAGCGGATTGCGGACAGATTTCCGCACCAGATCTCCGGCGGGCAGCGGCAACGTGTCTGCATAGCCCGGGCTCTCGCCGTGCGCCCGAAGGTGCTTCTCCTGGACGAACCCACCAGCGCCTTGGATGTCACGGTTCAGGCCCGTGTGTTGATGCTGCTGCGACAGCTACGGGACGAACATGACCTGACGTACTTGCTCATCACCCACAACCTCTCAATCGTGGAACAACTCTGCGAGACCACAGCAGTCATGTTCGCTGGTCGCGTCGTCGAGATGGGGCCCACCAGGGACATCTTGCGACGTCCTGCGCATCCTTACACGGCTGCACTCATCGACGCGCTGCCACGCATGGACAGGCCCCCAGCCGCCGATCGTCCCCGCGCAGAAGCGGGCGCTGCTGCCACGGGCTGTCCGTTCCGACTGCGATGCCCTTTGGCGATGGAACGATGCACGAAAGAGACTCCCGCGTTCCTGTCTCATGGCGCACGCAGCGTGGCATGCCATTTTCCTGACGCGTAGGTGTTCTCCCGCGACCAGCCCAGGGCTGTCGCAGACACCCCTCCGTTGCCGTTGACCCCTCGGGCCACAACTTCCAGCCAGGACAACCAGTTCATACGAACTTCTTCGAGCCGAAAGAGCCGGCGTGAACTGTCGTGTCCAATGAATGATGGTCGTCTCGCTCGCACAGCGCGTCGGCCAACTGTTCAACACGCTGGGTGGAACGAGGAAACGTATGGGGAACATGGAAGTCGTCACGAACGGAGCATCGTCGAAGATATCGCGTCGCACGATTGTGAAGGGCGCGGCGTGGTCGGTGCCGGTGATCGCGGCGAGCGTTGCGACCCCGTTGGCCAGCGCGTCGGTCTGCGCCCCCGGGTCCGCCACGTTCACCGTGCCGTCTTCGACGCAGGCGACTGGCGGACTCTACACGTGGACTGTTCCTGCAGGTGTGACTACGGTGAATTACAGTGTCTCGGGCGGAGCCGGCGGTGGGGGGTTCATTGGTCCTCTCGGAGGGCGCGGGGCACTGGTCACAGGAACTCTCACCGTAACTCCGGGCACCGCCTACACGATCTATGTCGGACAGGGCGGAATCGGTGGAACAGGCGGCGGTGGAACCCAGCACACCGGCGGAGGAGGCTACGGCGCAGGTGGCTCGACCACCCTGAGCTCGACTCCCACGTACTTCAGCCTTGGAGGAGGGGGTGGCGGCGGATCGGCAATTGTTCTCAGCGGCACACCCCTGATCGTCGCCGGTGGTGGTGGCGGCGGCGGCTCCTTCGGCTGGAGTTACGACACTCCTTCTGGCGGTAGCGGGGGCAACGCGGGCACAAACGGCGGAGCGATGTCTGCCGGTGCTGTCGTCGCCGGCGGTGGGTTCGCCAGCGGAGCGGGCGGCGTGGCGTCCGGCTCGCTTACTGCGAGCACCGCGGGGCTTTCAACCTCAGGAATTAATGGCGCGAATGGCGTGGTAACTGGGCGCCTCGGAGCGGACGGCGTCTCCACGGAGTACGTCGGCAGCGGAGCTGGCGGAGGCGGTTACTCGCATGGAGGTGGCTCCGGTGCCATTGCCTATCGGAACATCAGCAGCCCACTCACGCACAACAACATTGCGGGAGGAGGCGCTGGTGGCGCCAGTTACGTCGCCCCGGGCGTCGTCGGCTCAATTAGCAATTCCGGCGGAGCTGCCGCGACCTCAGGGACGCGCTCTCCGGGAACCGTGAACCTCACTTGGTGCTGACCGCCTGCCGTCAGTGAGGACTCGGCTTTTGTGGGTCCCGTCGTTGGACGAGGCCCACAAAGGCCGTTCCTGCACTAATGATATCGGCAGGAAAGTAATTTGCTGCCGTTGCCACAAGCTTGAGCTGGTTGCCGTTGAGTTACGAACATTGCCACGATGTATCGTGAAGTTCCACGGCCAGAAGCGCGAATTGCCGCCGAGAGTGTCTGCGGGCGGACTCATGGACGCAAGACCAGATGTGGTCCTTGCCAGCTCGCTGGAGACTAACCGACAGCCCTCTGTCGATTCGGCATCACCCAGGCGACGCAAGGCCATGATGACGTACCACTCTCCGATCATGGCCGCAGATCAATTTCTGGTGAATAGGGAACTATCGATGGTTCCTATAGGGAGCGAGAGACCTCCAGTTCCCTCGAGCAGGGCGGTGCTCCGCCGTGATCGGAGGTGATGATCGCCGACACCCGTCGATTCGTCCGCGGTCCGCGGAATCATGCAGCACGCTGAAGCTACCCTCCCCGCCTCTCCCGCGCAGGGGGGGTGAGTTGTGTGATCTGCCCCTCAAGCTCGCACCATGTCGCGGTCTAGACATCGACTTCTGTCGTCCTGCATCGTTCACCCATTCGGCTTGAGCGGAGTTGACAGCGAGTTCGTACACAACGAGCTCGGACGTCACGTTAGCGACTTCCGGAGTGAATCTGCGCGCGATAGTCGGATCTCATCAATATCGGAACGAACGAACGAACGAACGAACGGACGGACGTTGTCGATGTCCGTCCGCCTCTGCGCACCGAAACGCCCTTCTCTGGCGGAGCCGGCGGCTCGCTCGACAAGTCGGTTGCGCCATGGAGTTGATGAGCGCGGTCATGCGCGGCCGGACAGTGTCTTCTGAACCTCGGCAATCCTCTGGACAGCGTCCACGCTGAGACACACGGACGCAGCGACGTTCTCGAAGCTGACCCTGTCGCCGATCCTTCTCAACGGCAGCAGTCGTTCCCGAGGCGTGGTGGCGCCCCACACCCCGGTGTCCTCCCCCGCAACGATTGCATGTACCACGCACTGCTGACGCACCGGGCACTCCCAGCAAACTCGTTTCGTTCGGCCAGCGAGTTCGCCGCACTCGGGAACGAACAGGTCCGGCGTGACGCGGGCGCAGGTCGCACGCTCCCACCAATCCCTTCGCCAGCCGTCTTCGCCGCAGTCGTCCATGTGCGTTCACTCCGTGTTCTTGGCGCGCACACGGCCTGCGCGGCGCGCCCTAGCAGTGCTGACACGAGCAGCGTCAACCGTTTGGCGTTTGTCCACCACGTCTGCAGTCCGTCGGGTACCGAACTCGGTACGTATCTCGAGTCCGTACGGCCGAACGGAGCTGACCACGTACCTGCGATCTCCAAGTGGTGACACGAAGCTTCCTGAAACCGTCGTCGTGCTTCCTGGGAACCAAAAGGACGAGGTATCGATGCACACCATGAACGTGGTCATGCGTGGGTCTCGTTCCGCCGATTCCCGCCAACATGACATCCGGGCTCGGAGGACGCCGCTTCCGGCACACGGTCTCCGCGATGACCGCATGGTGGCCGCGACCAAGGACTATTGCCACGACGCACCTCATCGCTGAACCTGCGAAGAGGCTGCGGCTCTTCGATGTCCGTCAGTGTGGCACCCGCATGCGTCATCCTTAGCATTTGTCGCATTTCCTGCGTTGCGGTCGCCCAAGCGTCTCAATTCCGTCGGTCCGGGGACAAGCTGTCCACACCTGAACGTGTCTGGCATCTGAGATAGCGGTCGAAGCCCAGGGCGATGAGCGGCGCGGTGTCGTCCGCTCGACGAACGCGATCGAGACAACGACGCCGTAGCTGGGCGTTCGGCGCAAGAAGTTCGAGGTTTTGGCCACCGCAACCGGAGGTATCTGCAGGATCCGATGTCGCATATTCCTGGCGTCGTATGTTGGATGCACGGCCCCTTCAGCAGGCGGAACCCCAGACGCGACTGCTGTTTTGTGAGTGTCGTACTGCCACTTCGGGTGTGGCAGGTGCGGCCGGTCATTCGACCGGCCGCACCACTTCTACCGAGGGCGGACAGAGTCGAGCAATAGGAGTGTCGCCCGAACGACTCCATCGGCCAAAGGCCGTTGCGAAGAGACAGATGTGGTCGGCGTGTGGCCGGCATGCCGACCACATCGTTGTGTACGGACTTCGCATGAAGGCGATGTCGCGTGGCCTCGCCGCTAGCGAGGCTGGGAAGCAGGAATGGACACATCGCATCGCTGCACGGCCCGACCCATATCTTCGATACTGAATCGACCCAATTGGATGGAGAGGAAGCCCCGTGATAGATCGAAGCTCAGAAGTGGAGACGTGGCTCGCGACCTACGGGAACCCGCAACGTGGTCTGCTGCTCTTGGTGCGTGAAGCGATCATCCGGTCGTGACGGAATCAATCAAGTAGCAGGCGCCGACGTTCATGTTTCGTGGGAACATCGCGTCCTTCTTTCCCGATTCGAAGAAGAACGTGACGCTGGTGTTCCACACTGGTGCGTCGATCAGCGATCCTCTCAGGCTTCTCGAAGGTAGCGGCACCGTGTCGCGAGTGGCCCGGTTCTCCGACGAGGCACACGTCAGCCGCAAGAGGCCTGCCTTGGCAGCAGTCATCCGGGCGTGGATCGAGAGCAAGCGAGCACCTAGCAATTCGCCACACTGGGCCGGTTGCGGCCTTGTGCAACATCAGCACAGGCAAGTCACTCACGACGACGTTGAAGTGCCGTATGACGACCACATCAGAGCATTCCGTCCACGGCAACGACGTTCATTGCTCGGCCCAGGAAGGTCAGCCAAACGCGGGCCGAGCAACGAGTGTGTGATCTAGCCGACTATCAACGTTCAGCTCTCAAGAACCGCGCGCCCGCCAACCTCCGCATAGAGCGCTGGGGTCCTCCGCTTCATCCACACGGCGCGGCCGACGCCGAGCGCGAGAAACACCAGATTGATCCCAGGCAGGATCCAGTTGATGGCGCCCTTCTGACCTGTGTAGAACTCCATGTTCGTAAGGACGAGCACGACGACCACCGCCAGGACCACCGCGGATACGGCTGGCGCCACAAATGCGACCCAGACCGATTGTCCCCGCCTGTCACGTATGAAGAAGGCCAGCACGGCCACGGCGGTGAGACATTCCATTGCCGGGATGCTGACCGCCACCGGGACGCTACCGAGGATGAACAGCTCGAGGTAAGGGTCAATCCCTGTGATGATGCAGATGACGATGACGATGAGAACGAACGCTGACAGAAGCGCCGCCGCCACCCACGCGGCGCCTGTGCGACGCGACCTGCGGGCGAGCACAGCCGGAACCACACGGTCCCTCCCAAGAGCGACGAGATAACGCGTCGTAGCGTTGTGGAAAGCCAGGACCGAGGCGAACCAGCTGAACGCAACGAGGATGGACATCGTGTTGGACAGCCAGTCCCCGACATAGTGTGACGCAGCGTGAGCAAACATCTCTGTCGGCGACTGGTTCGCGGTGGTCACGGCCATGGCGCCGTAGGCCTGCACTATGAACCACGCGACGAACCCCTGGAGGACGGCGATGATGGCGATGGACCCGGTCGTCGCGCGGCGCAGCGTGCGGACTGCGTCCTTTGCTTCCTCTCGGAACAACGCTGTGGACTCGAACCCTGCGAATGCCGCGAACACGATCAGCAGGAGCACACCTACCTGACCGCCAGCGATCGCGGACGGGCTCAGCGCCTCGAGTGACAGGCCGGAGGCGCCCCCGCGAATGACGACGGCAACGCCCAGGATGGCGAGGACAAATACTTCCGCGACCATGATGACGCCCAGCACACGAATGTTCAGCTCAACGTTCAGCTGTCCGAGCAGTGCAGCGACGACGACAGCGATGAGCGCGAACACGGGCCACGGCACTCCAACGCCGAAGACTCCTTTCATCGCCTGCTCGGCGAACACCGCGAACGGGCCGATCGAGCCGACAGCGATAATCGCGTAAGCGGCGGTGGCAACGAATGCGATTCCCACTCCGAGCGGGCGCCCTAGGCCCACTGAGATGTACGAGAAGAATGCTCCCGCGTTGGGAACGAACTTGCTCATGGCTACGTAGCCCAGTGCGAACACGCACAGGAACACCCCTGCAATAAAAAACATGAGCGGTGCACCGATCCCGCCGCGCCCAATGGCAAGAGGGATCGATCCGACCGCGAAACCTAGGGGGGCAGCGGCTGCGATGACGAAGAAGATGATGTGGCGCGCGCTCAACTTCGCTGTCGGCGCGGCGTCTTGTCGGCTGGCTGCGCGAGTCAGCTGCGTGTTTGGTGTACCCATTGTGGGACCTTTCAGGTGAAGGGTCGCGACATCTTCGTCGCCACCCGAATCGTTCTACGAGCTGGTCAAGTGGGAGAGCACGCTGCGCTACGCAGCACCGAAACCGCCGCCGCCGCCCGTGTGAAGTCGGACCTCGTCGCCTGCCGAGAGTTCAAGACCGTTCACTTTCAGCAAGTCGTCGCGGCGCACGCTTCCGATGATCTCCACACGCGGTGGGGCGCCGGCGCCGCCTCCGCGCAGACCCCATGCAGGTGTGATCGACCGGTCTAGCCAAAGGAAGAGTTTCGTAGGCGCATCCAAACGATAGCCCCGTGTCACTCCGTCGCCGCCCCGGCGCTTACCCTGCCCGCCGGAACCTCGACGAAGGGCATATTCGGTCACCGTGATCGGGTACCGGGCCTCGAGCGCCTCAACTGGGGTGTTTCTGAAACTCCCGTTAATGACGTTGATCATTCCGTCGACGCCATCCGCGTGCATGGAAGCGCCCCACCCACCGGCATGAGCTTCGACGCAAAGATACTCTTCACCGCGATGATCGATGCCTGCGAAGTACGAGATCATGGAATCCCCGAACTGCGCGGCAGTCACGATTTGCGGTAGAGCTTCGGAGAACGCGCTGATGAAGAGATCGATGATCAGCCCCAGGGAGGTGTAGTACCACCCGCACGCGGCCGGCTCCTCTGCATGGTGAACGGATCCCGGGCGTGTGAGGACTTCGATGTTGTTGAAGCAGCCACCGTCGAAGGATCGTTCCGGGGCGAAGAGGAGCTTGTAGGCGACGCGGACGGCGGCGACGGCCTGCGCCCGGCCGCAATTGATCGGCCCCGCCGTTGCGTCGGGACTTTCCCGAAGGTCGACTGTCAGTTGTGGTCCGTCGACGATGATCCGGATCGGGATCCGCACGGGTTCCGAAAGCTGAATTCCGTCGTTGTCGAGGAGACCGTCACCGTAGTACTCGCCGTCGGGGATCGCCGACACGGTGTCCAGGTCAAGACGGCGGCTCTGCTCGAAGATCGCGTCGCGTGCTGACTCGACAGTCTCAACCCCGAATCTTTCGATGATGTCGAGCATCCGCTGGCGGCCGACGAGGCAGGACGAGATCATCGCATTGATGTCGCCGACGATGAGGTCCCCGCTGCGGCTGTTGCGCCGAATCACGTCGAGAACATCGTCGACCGGGCCGTCCGCGGTTGCGACCTTGATTGGTCCGAGACGGAGGCCTTCCTGGTAGATGGTGGTCGTCTCGGTGCCGCCGCCCGGGTCCTTGCCGCCGACGTCGGTGACGTCGCCACGCACGGCGACAAAGCCGACGAGCTCGTCCTGATGATGCACTGGAGCGAACAGGGTCACGTCGTTGACGTGCGTTCCCTGGATGTATGGATCGTTGAGGATGACAACGTCGCCTGGTGACAGTTGGCCAGCGGCGCCTCTCAAACGCAGCCCTTGCTTGACGGCTTCGTCAAGGTTCCCGAGAAACAAAGGGAGCCCGCTGGATTGTCCGAGCACGTCGCCGTTTCGGTCGAGGATGGCTACCGCGGCGTCCTCGTTCTCGTACAGCAGTGGTTGGAACGCGGAGCGAACCAGGGTCGCATGCATGTCCTCCCCGGCAGAGATGAACAAGTTCCTGATGACCTCGGTGGTAACGATGTCGACACTCATGAGTTCACCTTTCTCAGAACGATGGCATTCGATTCGTCGCGGATTGCCTCCCACGACGGCGGCACCAGTGTGGTAGATCCCGCCTCCTCGATCACGGCAGGTCCTCGTACCGCGTCGGCTGTCAGGGAGTCCCTGGATACGATGCCGGCTCGGTGACGGCTCCCCGCGAACCAGACGTCCCTGTGCTCGGCGGTCGCATCTGCTCGGGTGGGACGAAGGCCCTCATCCATCGATGGCGTGACTCCGGTTGCGGCGAGACGAACGTTCGAGAACTCGACAGCGGCTCGCTGCATCGCGTGGCCATATCGTGACCGGTACGCGGAGTGAAAGTTGTCGGCCAGTTTCACAGCGTCATCGAGACGAACGGTGAGGGTGTGCTCTTGGCCCACGTATCTCATGTCGGCGGAGAGTATGTACTCTCGTTGTTCCTTTGGCACGCGCTCCAGATCAAGCAGCCGGCTCCCTTCCGCACGCAGCGCCTCTGCGAGAACGTCGAGGCGCGAGAGCACCTCAGGATCGTCCGCGAGGCCGGAGATAGGAGCGGACAGGTCGTGCCTGACGTCTGCATGAAGCATTCCCCACGCCGAGAGCACGCCCGTGGCGAACGGCACGATCACCTCTGTGATCCCGAGCTCATCCGCGAGGGCGGCTCCATGGAGGGGGCCCGCCCCGCCGAACGCGACGAGGGAGAACTCTCGCGGATCCACGCCGCGACGCATAGCGAGCGTGCGAATGGCGTTGGCCATGAGGCCGTTCGCCACGGCAAGGATGCCTTCGGCCGTCTGCTCGGTAGGCATCTCGAGCAGGTCTCCGAGCGCAGCAATGGCCCGCTCAGCGGCACGACGATCCAAGCGCATGTGTCCTCCGAGGAAACGCTCTGCATCGATTCGACCGAGCAGCAAGTGCGCATCGGTCACTGTAGGCTCTGTGCCACCGCGGCCGTAACATGCAGGCCCAGGCGTTGACCCGGCACTCTTAGGACCAACCCGCAAGCCTCCCGCCTCGGTTCTCGCGATCGATCCCCCGCCCGCCCCGATGGTGTGCAGTTCGACGACCGGCATTCGCATGACCTGCCCGGCGATCTCGACCTCAGTGGCTAGTACATTCTTCCCGTCGACAACGAGGCTCACGTCGGACGACGTGCCGCCCATGTCGATCGCGATGAGATTCGGACGGGATAGGCGTTTGGCGAGCGTGGCGACAGCGACCACACCGCCTGCTGGCCCGCTCAGGATCGTTTGGATGGGCTGCCGTGTGACGAGCTCGGCGGAGCAGATTCCTCCACTCGATCGCATGACTTGAAGCGGCGCACGGCAATCTCGCCGGTCGAGTTCGACCGCCAGGTTCTTCAGGTACTTGTCGACGGTGCGCGCCACGTATGCGGTGGCGAGCGTGGTCGACATGCGCTCGAACTCGCCTTGCTCTGGGGCTGCTTCGTGAGAGAGCACGACAGAAACGGTTGGGGCAAATCTCGCAAGATGCGCTCGCATGGCGAGCTCATTGGCCGGGTTCTGATGTGCGTGGAGGAACACGACCGCCACGCTGTCGATTCCCTCCTCGATCAACCACGCTGCCGCTCGCCGTCCGTCTTGTTCTGCCACGCCGGCGTCGACCCGACCATCGAAGCGGGTGCGCTCTTCGATCGTGATGATGTCTTCCGGCCGGACGAGTGGCTCCGGCCTGACGGGGCGGAGGTTCCAGATGTCCGCGTTGCCGCCCCGGCCGATCACCGGAACGTCCCCGAACCCTGCTGTCGTTACGAGCGCGATCCGCTCTCCAGAGCGCGACAGCAGCGCGTTAAGTCCGGCGGTCGTTCCGTGCACGAGCACCTTGGCGTCGTCGACGATGCCGAGTTCGTCCAGTCCTTGCAGCATTCCGATGCTGGGATCTTCTGGGGTGCTGAGCACCTTGTGGTTTCTCGTGGCACCGGTCGCCACGTCTTGGACGACAAAGTCCGTGAACGTGCCTCCGATGTCTACGCCGACGCGCACCTCACCGGCCCTCACTGTGCGGCCTCAACGGACATTTGCTGTCCCGCAGGAGTCAGCGACACGGAACCTCCCGTGATTTCCACGATCATTGCCGGGGTCGGCGGATCAGAAAGCAGCGGCGAGAGAGCTTCGATGTCTGCGGCCCGGTCTTTGCAGTTGAGCCAGGTGTCGTACGACTCGCGGTTGTCCCACTTCGCGGTCACCACGACCATCTGGCGCCGCGGCGCGAGGAGCCCGATCTCGATGCTGTGGCATCCCGGTGTCGTCATCGCACGCCCGACGACGCCGCGTTCTTCGTACAGATCGATGACTCGCTGAGCGTCACCTGGCCGGGGGTGAACGTACAAAGTTGTACGAATCATGAGGACTCCTTCATCGACCGTTTCGCGCGAGGCCGCCACGTCGTCTGCGCGTCCTCTTTTGGTTGCCAAGACAATATCTATCGATTGACAGATATGCAAGACTTTCGTGCAAATGAGCGCGGAACGCAACACAGGCTGACCACGCGCACGGCTACTCCTCGTCGACTACCGCGGATCCCAGCACACCGAGCAAACCAGCGGCCACAAGGCGGGCGTCATGCTCGACGCCACCCTGCGGTACAGAGCCTGATCGCTCCCCGCCAGGATCAGGCTCAGCGAGAACGAGTCGAGCCGCCACCGCTGACCGACACAGACCTCCACACCTGTGGAAATCGCGACACAACAAGCGCGGTTCTCGCGACCAGTATCTGAATCCGGAGCGCGGACGCGTCGGCCCGCGATACGTTTCGAGAGCGCGGCTTGCACCGCCGGACCCCCTGCCATCGACTGCAAGCCGCGCTGCCGCTGGTCTGGGGGGGGCTAGCCGGCCGCACCAAACCTGCGAGGAACGGCAAGCGCCTGTCGGGTCGGCGCCTCCCAACCAATCGAGCGCTTGGCTAGCAGTTGGAGCGCGCAGGAACCCGTCACGTGAGCGGTCCGCTCATTGAGCCAGACAGGGGCCGTGCGGCATCCCAGCGCTCCATGCTCGCCGAAATCAAAGGCTAGCCGCGCCGATCAAATCCGGTGATCGCACTTTTGCGACGACGCTGGGACGCGTTGTTCAGGCTGCCCTTGACACCTGATTCACCAACGGACGCAGCGTCGCCATGTCGACTGCCGCGGCGAATCTATCCAGCTAAACATCCGAAGAACTGCCCCAGTTCCTCCAGTCCTATCAAGGCATCCTACTCGCCCCCGTGAACCGAGAGCTTGCATGGAAATGACGCGCTGGGGATGCACTCCAGGTATCGGGGTACGTCTCCTGCGCTCACCTTGGAACGGCGAAGCGCGTCTGCGGTGTCCGCCGCAGACGAACCAGAGGAGATCACATTGTCCATGGAAAGCCACAGATCGAGCCGGACTGCCAAATCACGCCGCACTATCGTCAAGGGGGCAGCCTGGGCGCTGCCCGTTATTGCCGCAGCTACCGACATTCCCACGGTGGCGGCGTCCGTCCTGGGGTCCGAACTGTCAGATCAGCACCGAGTTTCCTGACCCCAACACCTGCCCTCCCGCGTACTGGTGACGTCCCGCTGGGTGGTGGATTTTCTCGACACCGTGCGGGTCAGTTTTTGTGATTATGCCGCGTTGAGTTCGGGGATCGCCACCTCCTCGTCGGTGGCGGTGAGCAGCTTCATGGAGTGCTCGCTGAAGTAGCGGCGGTCAGCGCCGTCCCATTCGTCGTGCTGCTCGATCAGGACGTGCCCGGCCAGGCGCAGCAGCGCGGCGGGGTTCGGGAACGTGCCGACGACGTCGGTGCGGCGTTTGATCTCCTTGTTCACCCGTTCCAGCGGATTCGTGGACCAGATCTGCCGCCAGTGCTGCTGCGGGAAGCCGCAGAACGCGAGGATGTCATCCTTCGCGTCTTCGAGCATCCCGGCGGCCTTCGGGTGCGACCGGGTCAGCATGCGCACCACTTCGTGGAACTGGGCGAAAACGTGCTCGGTGTCGGGTTGCGCGAAGATCGTGCGGATGATCGACGCGACCATCGGCCCCGACGCCTTCGGAACGGCCGTGAGGACATTGCGCATGAAATGCACCCGGCAGCGCTGCCAGGCAGCACCCGCGAACACGGTCTCGATCGCGGCGATCAGCCCGGTGTGCGCGTCGGAGATGACGAGCTTCACCCCACCCAGCCCGCGGGCCTTCAACGAGCGCAGGAACGTGGTCCAGAACGGCTGCGACTCGGTCTCTCCGACCTCGAACCCGAGGACTTCCCGGCGCCCGTCGTCGGCGACGCCGACCGCGACGACCACCGCCTGGGAGACCACCCGTCGGCCGACGCGGGCTTTGCAGTAGGTCGCGTCGAGGAACACATACGGGTAGGTCGTGTCCGCGAGTGGCCGGTCCCGGAACGCGGCGACGTCCTCGTCGAGATTCGCGCAGATCCGCGAGACCTCGGACTTCGAGATCCCGGTTTCCGCGCCGAGCGCCTTCACCAGGTCGTCGACCTTACGGGTGCTGACACCGTGAACGTAGGCCTCCATCACGACCGCGAACAGGGCCTGATCGACCCGGCGGCGCCGCTCCAACAGTGGTGGGAAGAAGCTCCCCTGGCGCAGCTTCGGGATCCGAAGATCCAACTCTCCAGCCGTGGTCGTGAGAGTGCGGGGACGGGTCCCGTTACGTTGCGTGACCCGCTCCGCAGAGCGCTCGAAAGGGCCAGCGCCGATGAACGCGGCAGCTTCCGCATCGATCAGCTCCTGATAAAGCGTTTCCGTCGCGACACGGATCCGGTCGGTGACATCGGTGAGTTTCAGTTCCCCGAGGAGCTCGAGGAGGGCAGACTGGTCAAGAGCCATCGTACGTTGTGTCCTTACGTTGAGATTCCTAGACAGTTCTCACTGACCATCGCACGATGGCTCATCCACGTTTACGACGCAGACAACCCGATCGGAATCTCCACCACACCAGGGGACGTCACCCGCGTACTACGGACCCAATTTCTAATCTTGGACTTCGGAGGCCGTCGCACTGATCTCATCGTGGCCAGTTGGGAAGGGCCAGTCGCCTTGCTAACGCGTTGAATATCGCCGCGATTCGAACGGTGGGGTTGGATCCTGTTCCACCCCACCTTCCTGTCTTGGCAGATGAGTTCTCCATCTAGATCGTCTATGCACGGGCAACGCGGGTCTCAACCGGGCTGACAACCGATCGGGTCTACAGGTGTGGGGGCGGTGCGGCCGGCGGGAAATACCGGCCGCACCTCGCCATCCCCCCTGGCGGATGACGGCCATCTGGGAGTCGCAGACGGGCTGGGGTCCGCCGACGAACTGACCGTACATCGAATTACATCAGGATGCCCGCCATGTCCGAGTCACCTGTTCCAATCCTCCGCATCGGGGGTCCAGAAGATCCAATGCGCATTCCCTCGGAGTCGGAAACGGCCACCCCGCGCTCGGTGTCTTGCGGGATCGACGCGCTCCTGGCCGGGCCCGAGCGAGCAACCTCGGAAGTCGTCGCGCGCGCTTCCGCGGCGGGCCCGGCAGTGACATATCGCCCGGATTCCCAAATGGGTCCCTGGTTGCCGGCTGCGCAGAGGAGACCGGCCGCTGGAAGTCGTGGCGACCAGATCACGGACCAGCTTGCGTGGGCCTGGCACTGGATTTACGCGTCGACATCCGCACGGGCTATCTCGCGGTAACGGCAGCGGGTAGCGATTGCCCTGCCTTCCCCAGCCGCCAAGGCGTCGGCTCGACGAGGCCACCAGCGCTCTGGACAAACAGAGTGCCGCCTCAGATCCTGGGGGGGGTTCGTGGAATCGCAGGGCGCTTCTCGGGCTCGACCAATACTCGGGACCTCGTCATGGTGCCGCGCCGAAGCTCGCCAGACGTTGGCGACGGCGATCACGTTAGAGACAGAACGAACAGTGCAGACGTCGCAGGCGGATATTGCGCCGCTCCATCGCAAGTCTGAGCACGTTACCGACGCACCGTGCCGCTTCCCGCTTGCCGAACCACCGGACTATCCTTGCTCGACATCGGCAGCTGGATCGGTCCCCTCGTCGTCTTCCAGTTCAGGGACGGACCAGGTAGTACCGACATAGATAGTTCGGTAAACGAGTTTGCGGTCGCAGTGCTGCTCGGTGCCCTCAGGTGTCTCGCTCACAAGGCCTCCCCCTCCAGATTGACCCAGGCAAGATGCTATGTTTTGACCGCTATTGACTATTCTCCTGTGCGACGGATTCGATGGCACGTCATCCCCTACTGAGGCAGATCTGACCCCCGAAGCTGGAGATTTGGGTCGCGCAGAGCGATCGTCTGCGGCCCGCAAACGCTGACGCGCGATGACGGCAGCTCGTCGTTTTGCATGACCCACGCCGACATCGTGAATGGACGACGCCGACATTTCCACGCTTCAGACATTGCTGTGTAGCGTCAATGGCTCCGATCGCGCTTAGCTGAAGCAACGGGGGCCGCGACGCGCGAGGGGGCGTTCCGACTTGTGACCTGATTCGAAGCTCGAGCCGATCCCACACCCCAGGGGGTGCTCTCAACGAGTCGGTCCGGATCGTGTCGTGAGATCGCCGCCCTCATCTGCTTTGCGGAACTGAATCCGGACGCTTTAGCTAGCGCGTCAAGCGATCCTCTCCGTACCGACAATCTGCTCGAGATCTCGGTCATCGCCGTTCGAACGCGCCGTGCCTCCAACGCGCGGCGTGGCGTTGTCCCCGCAGCCTGAAACACCGCATGCAGCGTGGACATCGACACTGCCAAGGCTTGGCAAAGTGACTGCACGTTAAAGGCGGGATCTCGGTGCCGCGCATCGATGACCTGAACGGCCTGATAGTACTGGTCAGCTTGATGCCTCGTCATGGAAGTTGGCAGGCCCGCCGCTGTTGCGACTGCTGCGGCGAGCGTACCGGTCAGCGTTTCAAGGAGCAGTCCGGCGCCTTGTCCACGCCCGATCTGCGGGGCTGTAACCAAAGTGTTCGTTATGGCGCCGATCAGATGCTGATATCCGTCCGGCAGTGTAATAGCCGTACCGCAATCTCTGGGCGAGTCACGGAGCATCGTTGATCGGAGGATCCACTCGAACCTTGCCCACAGACCGTTGTTCTCGATCGTGAGGTCCTCGGTCTCGGACAGCATGACGAACTGGCCCGCGTTCAGATCGAAACGTTTTCCTCCGACGGATAGGTTGGCGCTTCCGTCCGCTGTGAAGATGGTGCGGATCGTGCCGGGCACGACCCGTTGCGCTTTCAGTTTCGCCGGTGTCGACCAGACGCGGGCCACCAACCAAGCAGTGGTGCGTACGGCTTCAACCGACGATCGAGCAGGCGGCGTAGGGTCGGGCTGCCAGCCAAGGTCCTGCAACTCAACGGCTTCATCCGGCGCGCCGCTTCCGAGGGTGAACGAGATCGGCACTACTGACCGGCGTCTTCCCTCATTGCGCTGGACGCGACCCACGATTCTCCCCAGATTGAGCTCATGAAGTTCAGGAGACTTCACGGCAAGCCTCCTGTCTGGCACTTGCTTGAAACTCCGGACGAAAGTTCCAAAACCTCCACCTCTCGCCTCCTGGCGCAGGGATGACGGACGTGGGATTCCGTGCGGGATGCGAAGTGTCGCCGCAGCGGTGCCCTGAGGTGCCCTGCCTGGCTGGCACCGCCCGTGACAACTCGCGTCGTGACGCTTGCTGGTGCAGCGAGGACGACGCGCGTCGGGCCGTAACGATTCATAGCCTCACGTGCGACGACAATCGCGCCACAACCATCGCCACGGGGAGGCGTAACCTGATCATCGCGACCGCTGGACCCTGTCGACGCGCCTTGGAACTTGCAGCAAACAACGATGCTGACGACTGCAGCCACTACTTCAGCCGCCTGGGTACGCAGGATCATGAATGACAGGGCTCACGCTCACCTCTCGCCCGGAGTGACGAACTCCGGCTCGCGCTATCCCCCGTGGACACCG
The DNA here is from genome assembly GCF_002257455.1 of Microbacterium sp. 13-71-7. GTDB lineage: Bacteria > Actinomycetota > Actinomycetes > Actinomycetales > Microbacteriaceae > Microbacterium. The sequence goes on along the minus strand of NZ_NCKN01000033.1, from coordinate 401 downwards.
TTGACCAGGCCCGATCGACATTATCTATCGGTCGCTCGATATGGAAGTTTCGATCACTTGATTGAAACGCCGCACGGAGCTTGACAGGATGGCGTCATGAGCAATGGCGCAACACGGCCCGTAGGACGCCCTCGGGCGGTTCACGCGGAAGAATCGAACATGACGGTGCCGGAACAGATCCTCGATGCCGCCGCGCACCTCTTCGTTACGCACGGGTTCGCGGGCACAACGACGAGGATGATCGCCGACCGTGTCGGGATCCGGCAGGCGACGTTGTATTACCACTTCGCCACCAAGGACAAGATCTTCGTCTCGCTGCTCGAGACGACATTGCTGGCCAGCCTGGACGCTGCTGTGGCGCTGGACCGCCAAGTCGCCGAAGGGGAGATCGACCCCGCTGG
>NZ_NCKN01000343.1 GCF_002257455.1 Microbacterium sp. 13-71-7 | reverse complement strand
CGCTGCTGGTGATGGCGCTCGTGGTGACGCCCGCGGCCGCCGCGATGCGGATCCGTTCGGGTCCGGTCGCCGTCCCGCTGCTCGCGGCGCTGTTCGGACTGGTCTCGGCGGTCGGCGGAATCCTGCTCGCCGTGATGGGCACGCTCCCGGTGAGCCCGTACATCACGACGATCTCGTTCGCGATCTACCTCGTCTGCCGCATCGTGGGCGCCCGCCAGGAGCGGGTCGTGCGGCTCTCGCCCCGCGTCTCGGAGCGGGCCGTCGCCTGACCTCTCCGGCCGTGGCGCGGAACGGGGTCAGGCCCCGGTGTCCCCGTACAGCGCCGCCACGTCCTGCGAGGTCAGCCAGCGGGAGTAGGTCGGATCCTGCGGCCAGCCGTCCGGAACGTCCTGCCACTGCTCCTGGCGTCCGTACGGGAGCACGTCGGAGATCGCGAACGCGACGCTGAACCGCTCGGCGCCGCGTCCGTTCGTGTGCCACGTGCGGTAGACGTCGTCGCCGTCGCGCAGGAAGACGTTGAAGCCGAACCCCTCGCCGGGGCCGGAGTCCATGTCCGCGCCGAAGGTCGATTCCGCCGAGGTGTACCAGGTCATCCGGTTGCCGACGCGCTTCTTGTACGCGAGGACCTCGTCCATGGGGCCGTTCGTGATGAGGACGAAGCGGGCGTCCTGGGCCTCGACGTGGCCCGTGCGGGTCCACTGCGAGGTGAGGCCGGTGCAGCCGGGGCACTGCCAGCCCGCGCCGTCGGTCCACATGTGGTGGTACGTGACGAGCTGGCTCTTGCCGTCGAAGACGTCGGCCAGGCGCACCCGGCTGCCGTCTTCGGCGATCAGGGTGTACTCCGGGAGCTTCACGGCGGGCAGGCGGCGCCGTGCGGCGGCGATCGCGTCCTGTTCCCTGGTCGCGGCCTTCTCGCGCACGCGCAGCTTCGCGAGCTCCTCGCGCCAGGTCTGCTCGTCGACGACAGGGGGCAGAGCGGTCATGACATCCTCCGTTGGTCGGTTCCGGTCGATCCCGTGGCGCCGATGTCCACGGCGTCCACATCTGCTATGTTCACACCGTACACATCGTGTGGAGTCACGACAAGAGGGGATCCGATGGCCTATCACCACGGGGATCTCGCGACGGCCCTCGTCCAGGCCGCGGTCGAGCTCGCGAGGGACGGCGGCCCTGCAGCGGTGACGATCCGCGAGGCGACCCGCCGGGCCGGCGTCTCGCCGAACGCCGCCTATCGGCACTTCCCGAGTCGCGCGGCGCTGATCGACGCGACCGCCGCGGCGATCCAGCAGGGGCTGGCCGCCGCGATGACCGACGCCCCCGATCGCTCGCCGGCCGAGCGGCTGCAGCGGATCGGCGCCGCCTACGTCGACTTCGCCCTGGACGAGCCTGGCTGGTTCGCCGTCGTCTTCTTCGGAATCCGACCGCCGGATCCCGCGACCGTGCGTGAGGCGCCCGCGTTCGTCGCGCTGACTGCCGCGCTCGACGATCTCGTCGCCGCCGGCGACCTCGCCGCCGCACGCCGCGACGACGCCGCCTGGGCGTGCTGGGCGACCGTGCACGGCTTCGCGGAGCTCTGCCTGCACGGACCCCTGGCGGGCGTGGAGCGGACGGAGCAGCGCCGTCGCGGAGGCGTCGCGATCCGTGCCGTGATCGCCGGGATCCGCTCCGGCGACGCCTGAGACGGCCGCGTCCACAGGGCTCGCGGACGCGGCGCCCACGGCGCGTCCGATCCAGGGCGCGATCGATCCGCGCCCTGCCGCGTTCGCGCCCTGTCGGCGGGCCGGAACCGCGGGTTAGGATCGTCAGGACTCGCGCGGATCGCGGCCCCCGCACCCAGGGGCGCCGGACGTCGCGATTCCCCCTCCGCATCCATCCCTCCTGGCGCATCCCCCCTGCCTGGGAGCAGGAGGGGCGAACAGAAAGGCGCGGCACGTGGCCGAGGCAACTGAGGACCGAGCAACCGAGGACAAGGCGCAGCAGGGCGATTTCTTCGATCAGCTGCTGGACAGCCCGACGACGCAGCAGTCCTTCACGATCGGCTTCCGCGGCTATGACAAGACCGAGGTCGACGCGCACCTGACCGCCCTCAAGGAGGAGCTGCGCCGCGCCACGGAGTCCGGGGCGAAGACCGACGCGCACTTGCGCAGCGAGCTCGACAAGGCCGCGGAGAAGCACCGACAGGAGCTGACGAAGGCCACCGCCGCGCACGAGAAGCGCGCGGCCAAGCTCGAGGCCGACCTTGCGACGGCGAACGCGAAGATCGCCGAGTCGGCGCAGCAGATCCAGTCGCTGAGCACGGCGCTCGCGGGATCCCAGGAGGACATCGACGAGGCGACCTCGCGCTCGCAGTTCGAGACCGTGCTGCGCGTGGCGGAGGAGCAGGCGAGCGTCCTGATCCAGAACGCGGCGGTGCAGGCGGAGCGGCTGCTCGAGGCGGCGCGTGACGAGGCGGCCGCGAAGCGGGCGGAGCTCGACGCGGACGTGGCCCGCATCACGGCGCAGGCCGAGCGTGACGCCGACCAGGTGCGTCTGAAGATGGAGACCGAGTTCACGGCGCACACCGCGCAGGTCGAGCGCGAGGCCGCGCACGCCGCCGAGAAGGTGAACCACGCCGAGCAGGAGGCGCACTCGATCCGCACCGAGGCTGAGAAGGGTGCGGCGGCTCTGCGCGCGATGGTGACGCGGGAGACGACGGATCTGCGCGTCTCCGCCGAGCGCGAGGTGCGGGAGATGAACGCCCGCGTGCTGGAGATGGAGGAGTCCCTCACGCGCCGTCAGGACGATGCGCAGCAGGAGTTCCTGGTGCTGCACAACCAGGCCGTCGCGCACGCCGAGCGGATCACCGCGGACGCGAACGAGCAGGTCGCGTCGTCGCTCGCGCACGCCGAGCGGATCTCGGCGAAGGCCGAGGACTACGAGCGACTGATGCGCTCCCAGGCGAGCGCGATCGAGGCGGAGGCCCAGGTGCGGGCCCGTGAGACCCTCGACCGTGCCAGGACGAAGTCGCAGAAGATCGTCGACATGGTCACCGCGCACACCGCGAACGTCGTCCGCGACGCCGACG
>NZ_NCKN01000342.1 GCF_002257455.1 Microbacterium sp. 13-71-7 | reverse complement strand
AGGCGTGCAGACATGGCGCGAACGGGAACGCGCCTGGATCAATCGTCGCGACCGCACGGCTCCGGGCGATAGGACGAAGGTGCAGAAATCCCTAGACGAACGTCCAATCCGACGCGACGGATGGCCGAGTACTCAGGTGAACGAGACGAGCCCCGAACGAGCGGCGCGGATCAGTACCTGAACGCGATCGCGGACGCCCCACTTCGCGATGATGTTGCCGAGGTGCGCCTTGACGGTCCCCTCGGAGACGTGCATCTCCAGGGCGATCTCCGCGTTCGAGAGGCCTGCGGCGAGGAGCCGGACCACTTCGACCTCGCGGTCTGAGAGCGCCTCGAAATCCGCGAGCGGCTCGACGGCCGGCGTCGAGACTTCGCGGATCGAGGCGATGAGCCGGGTGGTGACGCGCGGAGACAGGACGCCGTTGCCTGCGAGCACTCCGTGCACGGCCGCGACGATGTCCTCGGGATCCGTGTCCTTGAGCAGGTAGCCGGAGGCTCCCGCCCGGAGCATGGGCATGATCGACTCGATCGTCCCGAACGTCGTGATCGCCAGCACCTTCGTGTCCGGCGAGTGCTCGATGATGCCGGCCGTGGCCGCGACGCCGTCGACGCCGGGCATCTGCACGTCCACCAGAGCGACGTCCGGACGCAGGCGGCGGGCCGCCGCGATCGCGTGAGCGCCGTCCGGGGACTCCTCCACGACCTCGATGCCCGCCGTGGCCAGGAACACCGCGAGAGCGCGCCGCACGAGCGGGTCATCGTCGGCGATCAGCGCGGTCGTCGAGGTCATCCTCCGAGAATACGCGCGCGCCTGCTCGACGAAGGTCAGAAAAGAACTGGCCAGAAGTCTGAGCAGCCCTGGCCGATGGTCCAATGTGCGCGCTTCCCGCGCGGATCAGCATGCAGACACCCGACCGAGCGACCCGACGCCCGGCTCATATCTGCGAAGGAAGTGCGCCATGTTCATCTTCTCGACCTATTCCGGAATCTGGGACTGGCTCTGCAAGACGTTCGGCGTCTGCAACTAGTGATGATGTCGCAGGCGAGGTGGGCCGGCGCCTCGCCTACGACCTTCGCGGCTCAGGGAAGGCGGCCCGCGATAATGAGGGCCATGTCTTCCGAGCCGTCACCACCGCTCCATCGGCGGACCCGCCTGCTCCGGCTCGGGGCTTCGACACCGCTCGTGACGGCCGAACGCCTGACTCTGCTCATCCTGACCTCCGCAGGCGTCATCGTCAGTCTCGTCATCGTGTTCGCCTCGCCCACGGACGACATCGTCTCCTCGGTCTTCCAGCTCGTCCTCACCGCGGCGTTCGCGTTGTTCGTGTGGTCGCCGCTCCTGGCCGTGGTCATGCTGCTGGCGGCGATGTGCGTCTCCTTCGCCGTCGCGAACGAGGGCGCAGCACTCGTCGCGCTGGCGGTCGCCATGGGCTGCGTCGTCAGGACCGGGACCAGGCCCCTGCTGGTGACCTTCGTCGGCGGCTTCCTGCTCTCCGGGGCGGCCGCGGCGACATTCGCGGTGCCCGGTCTCACGCTGATCAACGTCGCCGCGGCACTCGTGGTCGCCACGATCTCCGGCGCGGTCGGCTATCTGCTCACCGTCGGATCCGCCCGCGAGCGGCGGCTCCAGGAGAGTCTGCGAGCCCAGCAGCTGGCCGAGCAGGAAGCCGCCTTCGCCGAGCGGCAGAGGATCGCCGACGAGTTGCACGACGTGATCGCGCACGACCTCACCGTGATCGCCATGTACACCCGGGTCCTGGAACAGCCCATCGATGAGGAGCTCCGCGAACAGTCGCAGCAGACGATCCGCGATGCCGCGCACAAGGCCCTCGGCGACCTGCGCCGAGTGGTCGAGCAGGCGAAGGGCCCTGCAGTCCTCGCCGAGCCGCCGCGCGAGAGTCTGGCCGACGCGCTCGAGAGTGCGCGGTCGGAGCTGCACGGCGTCGGGACCGCGCTCGTCCTCGACGGAGACGCCGCGGATCCCCGCGTTCCCCGCGTCATCGACGCGGCACTCGCCCGCATCGCACGCGAGTCGATCACCAACGTGCTCAAGCACGGCGGCCGCGGTTCGGTCGAGATCGCCGTGCGCGTCACGTCCGGCACGGTGCGGATGTCCGTGCGGAACCCGCTCGCGACCAAGGCCTCCCGCGACGCCCTCCCGTCCGGCGGCTACGGCATCATGCGGATGACGGCCCGAGCGCAACAGCTCGGCGGCGAGCTCACGGTCCGCTCCGAGCACAAGGCATGGATCCTCGAGGTGCAATTTCCGCTTGTCTGAACGGCGTCATGTCCTGGCCAGAAGTCCAGAAATCTCTAGACGTTCGTCCATTACGGCAGCGGGAGCACCTTGACAGGATCAGTTGCCGCTTCGGCTGTGTGAAGCGGCCGGTGACCCAGGACCTTCACGCCAGACCTCGGGACGGCTCGGGGGTATCGCAGCCTTCATCCCGAGGTCTTAGCGGTCATCGCTCGACTGGAGGACATGCAGGGAGGGGCGTTCCGCCCCTCCCTGCATCCCGGTTGCCGCGTCGTGGGCCGTGTCACCGTTCGGGCCGCGTCACTTTTCCGCCGCGGCCCACTCCTCTCTCTGTGGGAGACGCAGCGTTCCATCCCCGACTCTGCGGATCCTGTCGGTGCAGCCCTCCGCGACGGGACGCGGAAGGACGCGCACGTCCTTCGGGCTTCTGGGGAGCCTGGCAAGGGCTGCGCCGACCCACCCGACCCAGGGCGGAGGACGGAGCCCGCCGGAACGGCGACGGCGCCGCCCGGAAGCGATGCTCCGAGCGACGCCGTCTTCAGGCGATCGCGGTGCGATCAGGCGGGCACCACCAGGATCTGGCTCTGCGCGTGGCTCCCACCCGTCGGCGTGGAGCAGACCGTCGTCGACTCCGACGTGATCAGGCCCGTCATCCCGCTCTGCACTCCGCGGTTGCCCGCGTTGATCTGATCGATGAGGTACCAGTAGACGGCCGCGGAGTTCGGCGTCGCGAAGTTCCAGTTCGCATCGAACGTCAGGTCCGTGTAGCGCCAGATCGCGTACTGGGTCGCCTCGATCGCGTCGTTCGCGCT
>NZ_NCKN01000032.1 GCF_002257455.1 Microbacterium sp. 13-71-7 | reverse complement strand
TCCTGCGCCCCGGCCGCTTCGACCGGCAGATCGGCGTGGACGCGCCCGACCTCAAGGGCCGCCAGCACATCCTCGAGGTGCACGCGAAGGGCAAGCCGCTCGCGAACGGCGTCGACCTCGAGGTCGTCGCCCGCAAGACCCCCGGCTTCACCGGCGCCGACCTGGCCAACGTGCTCAACGAGGCCGCCCTGCTGACGGCACGCTCGAACGCGCAGCTGATCGACAACAGGGCCCTCGACGAGGCGATCGACCGCGTCATCGCCGGCCCGCAGCGCCGCACCCGCGTGATGAAGGACAAGGAGAAGCTCATCACGGCGTACCACGAGGGCGGACACGCGCTCGCGGCGGCGGCGATGAACTACACCGACCCGGTCACCAAGATCACGATCCTGCCCCGCGGCAAGGCCCTCGGCTACACGATGGTGCTCCCGCTGGACGACAAGTACTCGGTCACCCGCAACGAGCTGCAGGACCAGCTCACCTACGCGATGGGCGGCCGCGTGGCCGAGGAGATCGTGTTCCACGACCCGACCACGGGCGCCTCGAACGACATCGAGAAGGCGACGTCCATCGCCCGCAAGATGGTGCTCGAATACGGCATGACGACCGAGCTCGGACCGGTCAAGCTCGGCACCGAGGGCGGCGAGCCCTTCGCCGGCCGCGACATGGGCCGCGGACGCGAGTACTCGGAGACGATCGCCGAGCGGGTGGACACGCAGGTGCGCGCCCTCATCGAGCAGGCGCACAACGAGGCGTACGAGGTGCTGAGCGCCAACCGCGACATCCTCGACAAGCTCGCGCGCGAGCTGCTCGAGAAGGAGACCCTGGACCACAACCAGATCGCGGAGATCTTCACCGAGATCCGCAAGCTCCCCGAGCGTCCGCAGTGGCTCTCGAGCGAGGACCGTCCGGTGTCGCTGCTGCCCCCGATCGAGATGCCGCAGCGCGGCGTCGAGGTCGGCACCGCGGCGACCGAGGCGGCCCAGCCGTCGACGGAGCGCCGGCCGGGCACCGCGGGTGGCGGGAAGCCGCGCCCCGCGACGGCCTGAGCGATGGCCGTCGATCGGGACCGCGTCGCGAGCCTGACCCGTGAGCTGCTCCTCGCGATCGGCGAGGATCCGGAGCGTCCGGGGCTGAAGCAGACCCCGGCGCGGATGGCCGACCTGTACGCCGAGTTCTTCGCCGGTCTCGGCGAGGATCCCGGCGCACCGCTCGCGCACACGATCAGCGTCTCGCACGGTCCCGCGCCGGACACGCTGCCCTCGGGGGCCGTGCTGCTGCGCGGCATCCGGTTCCGCTCCGTGTGCGAGCACCACCTGCTGCCGTTCGCCGGGCACGCGCACATCGCGTACCTGCCGGGCGAGCATGTGGTGGGCCTCGGCGCGCTGGTCAAGGTGGTCGAGATCCTCGCGTCCCGTCCGCAGGTGCAGGAGAGGCTCGGCGAGCAGGTGGCCGACGCGATCGCCTCCCACCTCGACGCGCAGGGCGTGCTCGTGGTGATGGACGCGGTGCACGGCTGCGTCACCATGCGCGGCGGCCGGCAGACCGAGGCGTCGACGCTCACGATCGCGGCACGGGGCGTCTACACGGATCCGGTCGCACGCGCCGAGCTGATCGCGCTGATCGGGGCGGGTGCGCGGTCGGTCGCCGACCCGTTCGCCCATCCCGCCGACGGACGCGACGCCCGAGGAACCACCGCATGACCGCGATCTGGGGGATCGTCAACGCCACCCCCGACTCCTTCAGCGACGGCGGGCGCTACGCCGACGCCGACCACGCCGTCGCGCACGGCAGGCTGCTGCGCGCGCAGGGCGCCGACGTGCTCGACATCGGCGGCGAATCCACCCGGCCGGGCGCCGAGCGGGTGCCCGTCGCCGAGGAGCAGCGCCGCGTGCTGCCGGTCATCGAGCGCCTCGCCGCGGAGGGGATCCCCGTGAGCGTGGACACCCTGAACGCGGGCACAGCGGTCGCCGCCGTCCGTGCGGGCGCGCGGATCGTGAACGACGTCTCGGGCGGCCTCGCGGATCCGGAGATGCTCTCCGCCGTGGCGGAGACGGGCGCCGACATCGCGCTCGGGCACTGGCGCGGGCCGTCCTCGGACATGTACGCCCGCGCCGAGTACGCGCGGGTCGGCCGCGAAGTGGCCGGCGAGCTGCGCGAGCGCGTCGCCGCCGCGGCCGCCGCGGGCATCGCCCCCTCGCGCATCATCGTCGATCCCGGCGTCGGCTTCGCGAAGACCGCGGGGCAGAACTGGGATCTGCTGCGCGAGCTGGCCGACGTCGTGGCGCTCGGACCGCGCGTGCTCGTGGGGACCTCGCGCAAGCGCTTCCTCGCCGACGCCCTGGGCGAGGACGCCGATGAGCGGCGCAAGGATCTGGCCACCGCCGTGACGAGCGCGCTCGCCGCGCGCGCCGGGGCGTGGGCCGTGCGCGTGCACGACGTCGCCGCCACGCGCGACGCCCTCGCCGTGCTCGGCGCCTGGGACGGCTGACCGCCGGACGACCGCTCAGGAGCGGGGGCGCGCCCGTCGGCGGTCAGGATGTGGCGCTTCGCCCTTCGCGGACAGCCGCGATCCGCGTCGGCCCCTCGCCGTAGGCTGGGGGGCATGGACTTCCTCGACGCGATCACTCTGACCGGTCTGACGGTGTTCGGGCGGCATGGCGTGTTCGAGCACGAGCGCGAGAACGGCCAGGACTTCATCGTCGATCTGCGCCTGCACCTCTCCGTGCGTCAGGCCGCCGCCAGCGATGACGTCGCCGACACCGTGCACTACGGCGAGCTCGCCGAGCGTGTCGCGGCGGTCGTCGCCGGTGAGCCGGTGAACCTGCTGGAGACGCTCGCCACGCGCATCGCGGACATGGTGCTCGAGGACGAGCGGATCCACGGCGTCGAGGTCACCGTGCACAAGCCGCACGCGCCGATCCCGCTGACCTTCGCCGACGTGTCCGTCACGGTGCAGCGGGTGAGCCACGTGCAGCGCGAATGGAGCGAGGGATGACGCCGACCCACCCGATCCCGCCCGTCCCGCGCGGACGGCGCCTGCCCGCGATCGACCCCCGTCCGGAGGAGGAGCCGGTCGAGGCGGTCGTCGCGCTCGGATCCAACCTCGGCGACACCACCGCCACCATCGAGGACGCCGTGCAGGCGATCCGCCGCCTGCCCCTCGTCGACGACGTGCGCGTCTCGAGGATCTTCCGCACGGTCGCGGTGCGGCTGGACGGGCCGGATCCGGAGGCCCCGGAGTTCGCGAACGCGGTCGCGATCGTCACCACGCGTCTCGCCCCGCAGGTCCTGCTCGGCATGCTGCACGCGATCGAGGAGGAGCACGGCCGCATCCGCGCCGAGCGCTGGGGCGACCGCACCCTCGACCTCGATCTGATCGCGTACGACGACCTGCGCAGCGACGACGAGCACCTGCTGCTGCCGCACCCCCGCGCGGCCGAGCGCACGTTCGTGCTGGCGCCGTGGCTCGATGTCGATCCCGACGCGGTGCTGCCGGGACGCGGCAGGGTCGCCGACCTGCTGGCCGCGCTCGAGGACGGCTCATGAAGCGGATCTCCCCGGTACTGCTGTCCGTGCTGGCCCTCGCCGGGGCGGCGGCGGGCTTCCTCCTCGACCACGCGATGACCACGGCGGGCAGGGCCACGTTCACGCCGTCGATCCTGCTGTCGATCTTCCTCGTGCTGCTGGCGCTCGCGGTGCTGGCTCTCGCCTGGCCGATCCGCCGCAGCACGCGATCTCCCGAGCGGCCGCCCGTCAATCCGTTCCGGGCGCTTCGGATCGCGACGCTGGCACGGGCCTCGAGCCTGGTCGGCGCCGCGATCACCGGCTTCGCCGTCGGACTCATGGCCTATCTGCTGTCCCGCCCGATCACGCCGCCGCTAGGCTCGATCATCGCGACCGCCGTCGCCGCACTCGTGCTCACGATCGCGGCGGTGATCGCGGAGAGCTTCTGCCTGCTGCCCGGAAACGGGCCCCACGACCCCGACGGCCTCAGCGGGCCGCGCCTGGAGGACGACGATGACGACCATCCCCGAACCGCCGCAGATCCCGGGCACTGATCCCGTCGTGCCGCCGACGCGCGCCCAGGCGCGCGCGCAGTCCGCGAGCGTCGCCCCGCCCGCGCACACGGCGCCCGCCGCCGCGCCGGTGCTCGACGACGGCACGTACCCGGCACTCCGCACGCCCACGGCGCGCGGGGCGCTCGCCCTCGACGGCACCTGGCACCAGATCTCGCCGAAGTACGTGATCGCCGAGGTGCTGCTGCGCATCATCCTCCTCGCCGTGATCGCGGTCGCCGCATACGCCGCCACGACCCTGCTCGCCCAGCCCTGGCCGTGGGCCTGGACGGTCGCGGGCGTGATCGCCGTCGTGATCCTGTTCGAGCTCGTCATCCTGCCGCGCCAGGCCAGGGCGATCGGCTACATGCTGCGCGCCGACGACATCGTCTTCCGCCGCGGCATCCTGTGGCAGCGCATGATCGCGGTGCCGTACGGCCGCATGCAGCTGGTCGACATCACCCGCGGGCCGGTCGACCGCGCCTTCGGGATCGCCAAGCTCAAGCTCGTGACCGCCGCCGCGACCACCGGCGTCGAGATCCCCGGCATGACCGAGGACGCCGCGGAGTCGCTGCGGGACACCCTCATCGACGTCGCCGAGATGCGCCGGACCGGCCTGTGAGCACGCCGGAGCAGCAGCCCTACGGCGCGCCGCCCGTGCCGGGGGCCACGCCCTTCCCGCAGGCCGCGGCGGGACGGGCGCCGGGCGCGCCCTCGCTCGCCGACGGCGAATGGCACCGGATGCACCCGCTCACGCCGCTCATGAAGGGCGGCCTGGTGCTGGTGATCGTGATCGGCTACCTGGTCGCGAACCTGCGCGAGAAGATCGTGTACTGGCTCATCTCGCTGTTCACCCCCACGCGCGTGCCCGAGTTCGGGGGCGACCCCGTCGACTGGGTCGTGAACAACAACCTCGTGCTCGTGGTGCTGCTGGGCGTGCTCGCCCTGGCGGTGCTGCTCGTGGGGATGTTCTGGCTGATGTGGCGTTTCCACGACTTCCGCATCACCGAGGCGCACGTGGAGGTCCGCAAGGGCGTGGTCTTCCGCTCGCACCGCCGCGCACCGCTCGACCGCGTGCAGGGCGTGAACCTCACCCGTCCGTTCCCTGCGCGACTGATCGGGCTCGCGAAGCTCGAGGTCGACGGGGCGGGCAACGACGCCAACGTTCCCCTCGAGTACCTGTCCACGGCGAAGGCCGAGTCGGTGCGCGCGGACATCCTGCGCCTCGCCTCCGGAGCGCGGCATGCCCGTGAGGCGACGCGCGGAAGCGGTGACGCGGCGGCCGCGCGAACGATGCGCGCGCAGCTCGCGGCGTCGATGGACGCCGGCGTCACGGGGCTGATCAGCGGGGTGGACCTGGACGACATCGCACCGGAGCATGTGCTGCGGATCCCCACCGGGCGTCTCGTCGGCTCGCACGTGCTGTCCGGGCTGACCTGGCTCGCGCTGTTCGCGGTGATCTTCGTGGGCGGCATGATCGGCACGCTCCCGGCGGTGCTGGCCGACGCCGGGCCCGCCGGAGGCGCGATCGCGGTCGGCATCGCCCTCGCGATGGGGATCCCGCTGCTGCTCGCCTCGATCGCGGTGACCTGGAGCAGGATCGCGCGGGCGCTGCGCTACTCGATCGCGGCCACCCCGGACGGGGTGCGGATCACGTTCGGCCTGTTCACGACCGTGACGGAGACCATTCCACCAGGGCGGATCTTCGCCGTCGAGGTCATGCAGCCGCTGCTGTGGCGGCCGTTCGGCTGGTGGTCGGTGCGGATCAACCGGATGAGCGGCAAGGCCGCCTCCCAGCAGCAGTCCAGCCAGGCGCAGCAGTTCAACATCGTGCTGCCGGTCGGCGCGCGCGCGGACGTCGAGCGCGTGCTGGGGCTGATCCTGCCCGACGTCCCCGCCGAGGTGCTGCCGCTGATCTGGGAGCAGGGCGTGCTGGGACCCGTCGCCGACGATCCGTACGCGACGATCCCGCCGCGGGCGTGGTGGCGGCGTCCCCTGTCCTGGCGTCGGCACGGCGCCGCGCTCACGGACTTCGCGCTGCTGCTGCGCCGCGGGCGCATCTGGCGCCAGCTGGCCGTGTTCCCGCTCGCCAGGCTGCAGGGCTTCTCGCTGCACCAGGGGCCGATCGACCGGGCGCAGGGTGTCGCCAAGGCGCAGGCGCACTCCGCCGTCGGCCCCGTGCGCGGCGAGGTGTCCGGCCTGGACAGCCAGGTGCTGCTCGGCATGCTGAACACCCTCTCGGTGTCGGCCGCCCGCGCGGCCGCGGCCGACCGCGCGCACCGCTGGGCCGAGGAGCACGAGCCGGCGCCCGCGTCCGCGGGGCAGGGTCTGTCCGCGGATCGGGGTCTGCCCGCCGAGCAGGGGCTGCCCATGGGACACAGCCTTCCCGCGGGACACAGCCTCCCCGCGGGGCTCGGCGGATCCGCGGAGGGCACCTCGTGACCCGCGCGGGGCGTCTCGACGTCGGCATCGTCGGAGCCGGTCATGTGGGCCCGGTGATCGGCGCGGCTCTCGGCGGAGCCGGCCACGCCCTCGTCGGGATCACACCGGGATCCGACCCGGAGCGTGCGGCGGCGGTGCTGCCGGGCGTCGCCGTGAAGGAGGCGCCGGAGCTCGTCCGCTCCTCGCAGCTCGTGGTGATCGCCGTGCCGCACGATCAGCTGCCGGGTCTCGTGTCGGGCCTCGCCGAGGTCGGGGCGTGGCAGCCGGGTCAGCTCGTGCTGCACACGGATCCCGCCTACGGCACGGACGTCCTGGAGCCGGCCGTGCGCAGCGGGGCGATCCCGCTCGCGGTGCACCCCGCCATCTCGTTCACCGGGACCACGCTCGACCTGCGTCAGCTGCAGGCCTCGTACGCGGGCGTGACGGCGCCGGCCATGGTGCTGCCGATCGCCCAGGCTCTCGCGGTGGAGCTCGGGTGCGAGCCCGTGGTGATCGAGGAGGCGGACCGGCCCGCCTACGCCGAAGCGATCTCGACGGCGTCGGAGTTCGCGCGTTCGATCGTCGGCCAGGCGACGGGGATCCTGCGGGGGATCGGCGTGGAGAACCCCGGCGGGTTCCTCTCGGCGCTCGTCTCCTCGACCTTCGACCGGGCTCTGCGCGAGGTGTCCTCGGACGACCGGCTCTGATCGCACCGCGGCCGTGCCCTCGCGTGCGACCGGCTCCCGCCCCGGGCGGGCGCCGAGGTGCGCGCCGGTAGACTTATCGGCGACTTCCGAGGAGCCCCACTCATGACTGACGCGCCCGCGCCGACCCCCGACCGCAGCGACCCTTCGACGGACGCCGCGGAGGACACCTTCGAGCAGCGGGCGGTGCGTCTGGCCAAGCGCGAGCGGCTGATCGCCGAGCGCGCGGACGCGGCCGGCGGCGCCTTCCCCGTCGCCGTGCCGGTCACTCACACCATCCCGCAGCTGCGCGCCGAGTACGGCGAGCTCGAGCCCGGCGCCGAGACCGGAGTGCTCGTCGGCGTCGCGGGCCGCGTGGTGTTCAGCCGCAACACCGGCAAGCTCTGCTTCGCCTCGCTGCAGGCGGGCGACGGATCCCGTATCCAGGCCATGATCTCGCTGGCCAACGTGGGGGAGGAGTCCCTCGCGCAGTGGAAGGAGCTCGTCGACCTCGGCGACCACGTGTTCGTGCACGGCGAGGTGATCTCGAGCCGCCGCGGCGAGCTGTCGATCATGGCCGACTCCTGGACGATCGCGTCCAAGGCGATCCTGCCGCTGCCCAACGCCTACGGCGAGCTCAGCGAGGAGGGCCGCGTGCGCAGCCGCTTCCTCGACCTGATCCTGCGCGATCAGGCCCGCAGCACCGTGCGCGCCCGCGCGGCGGTCAACGCCAGCCTGCGCCAGACCTTCACCAGCCACGACTTCCTCGAGGTGGAGACCCCGATGCTGCAGGTGCAGCACGGCGGCGCCTCCGCCCGCCCGTTCATCACGCACTCGAACGCCTTCGACACCGAGCTCTACCTGCGCATCGCGCCCGAGCTGTACCTGAAGCGCGCCGTCGTCGGCGGCATCGAGCGGGTGTACGAGATCAACCGCAACTTCCGCAACGAGGGCGCCGACTCGACGCACAGCCCCGAGTTCGCGATGCTCGAGGCCTACCAGGCCTACTCCGACTACAACGGCATCGCCGACCTCACCCAGGAGCTGGTCCAGAACGCCGCGATCGCGGTCGCAGGATCCACGCTGGTCACCTGGGCGGACGGCACCGAGTACGACCTCGGCGGGGACTGGGCGCGCATCTCGATGTACGACTCGCTGTCCGACGCCGCGGGGCGCACCTTCACCCCCTCCGACCCGGTCGCCGACCTCATCGCGTTCGCCGAGGCGCAGGGCGTCGACGTGCCGCCGCACGCGACCCACGGCAAGCTCATCGAGGAGCTGTGGGAGCACTTCGTCAAGGGCGGCCTGGAGCGGCCGACCTTCGTGATGGACTTCCCCGTCGACACCTCCCCGCTCGTGCGCGACCACCGTTCGATCCCGGGCGTCGTGGAGAAGTGGGACCTCTACGTGCGCGGATTCGAGCTCGCCACGGGCTACTCCGAGCTCATCGACCCCGTGATCCAGCGCGAGCGCTTCATCGAGCAGGCGAAGCTCGCCGCGGGCGGCGACCTCGAGGCCATGCGCCTCGACGAGGAGTTCCTGCGCGCGCTCGAGCACGGCATGCCGCCGACGGGCGGAATGGGCATGGGCATCGACCGCCTGCTCATGGCCATCACCGGCCTCGGGATCCGCGAGACGATCCTGTTCCCGCTCGTGAAGTGACGCATCCCGCGCGCCCTCATGCTGCCGCGCGGAAGGACCAGCGCGGCAGCATGCCGGCATCCACGACCGTCCGCAGCAGCTGTGCGAACGTGAGCCCAGGGTCCACCGCCTCCGCCTGATCCAGGTACCGGGCGGCGTGCGTCGATCGTCCGCACGCCCAGGACAACCACCCGGCGGCGGCGAGCGGTCCCCCTCGTGTCTCCCGTGGTGCGAGCGCGACCGTGCGCCGCACGAGGGCCAGCGCGACGCCCAGGCGGTCGCCGTCCGGTCGCGGTCCGTCGCCGATCAGGATCCCGCCGATGTTCGACGGCACGGCGGACCCTCTCGTCCCGTGGCTCAGCTGTGCGGCCAGGGCCCGATCCCCGCGGTCGATGCTGCTCGCCCACTGCACGAGGGCGACGTCACGCAGCGCCGGGCGGTTCAGGACCCACACCAGCGCGGCCGTGGCGAACGGCGAGAGCGCCTCGGGCGAATCCAGCGCCTCCTCCAGGAACGACGGCAGATCGTCCAGCAGCAGCGCCGTCTCCCGGGCTCTCGGGTCCGTCCGCTCCGTGGCCGGAGGCCGACGGCGCCCCGGCACGGCCGGACCGAGCACGCGCTCGACGGCGAGCAGCGCGCGGCCGACCGACTCCGCCGCGAACAGACCGGGCGAGGGCAGTTCGGTGCCGCTGAACTGATCCGGAGCGGGGCCCGCGAATCCGGGCACCGAGGGCGGGGGCGGCACCTCCGTCAGAGGGCGGGATGCGGACGCCGGATCCCGGTAGTCGGCCCAGGAACCGCCGCCGACGAACAGCGCCTCGACCACGTGCAGCTCGCACGCCTGCGCCCGCCCGATCAGCTCATCGACGAGGGCGGCGGCCGGGAGCGCTTCTCCGGGCGCGGAGCTGCCGTCGGCGTACACCGCGATCGCGAGGGCATCCGTGTCGGGCACGCGACAGGCCAGCCCGATCGCGGTCGCGGCGAACTCCGCGGCCGAGGGCCCTGGGGCTGCGGGCACGGGAACGGCGGGCAGCGGAGCCGCGGCCGTGGGCGCGGGCGTGGCGCTCGCCGGCAGGTCGAAGCGCAGCGCGCCCGCGGTGCGCGCGCCGCGGAACGGCAGCAGCACGAGGGAGTCGCGCGGGGTGAAGCCGGTGAGCACGGGGATGGCGGCGAGCAGCTCTGCGGCGCCCGCGGCGTGAACGATGGTCGTCATGGATCCACCCTGCGGAGCGCCGCCGGACGCGCTCCGCGTCAGGAACGGAACAGTGCGGAAGATTCCCGCGGATCCCGGATGTGCGGACCGATCGCGGCGGAGGGAGCAACCTGCTCTCAGCGGGCGCACCGGACCCACGGGTAGGATCGGAGCATGGACGAATTCTGGGTGGCCGCCGCGTGGTCGGTGATCCCCACGATCGTCGTCTGCATCGTGTTCTGGTTCGTGCTGCGCGGGATCCTGCGCTTCGATCGCACCGAGCGGCAGACGCACGCGCGCATCGAGGCCGAGGAGCGCGCCGCGCGAGGCCTGCCGCCCCGCTCCTCCTGACCTGAGCCGGCGCCCCGCCGGCCGGGTCCTGGCGGCTCCGAGCCGCGCCGGGCATTGTCCCGCCCAGCCGCTACTGTGGACGAAGTCGCCGTCCGGCGGCGGATTCCGTGCGGAAGAGGCGGCATGTGGTCTCAGTCGTGGCCCTGGTGGGTCGTCGCCTTCGCCGTGCTGGTCGACCTCACGATCCGCGTGATCGCCATCATCGTCGTGCCGCGCAACCGGCGCCCGACGGCCGCCACGGCCTGGCTCCTCGCGATCTACTTCATCCCGTACGTCGGGGTGCTGCTGTTCCTGCTGATCGGGAACCCGCGGCTGCCGCGCGCGCGGCGCAAGAAGCAGGACCTCATCAACGAGACCATCGCCGAGGTCACGAAGGACCTGCACCTCGGCGTCTCCGACATCCAGATGCCGGAGAGTCTCGCGTCCCTGGTGCGCATGAATCAGCGCCTCGGGGCGCTTCCGCTGTTCGGTGACAACGGGGCGCACCTGATCTCCGAGTACCAGGTCTCGCTCGACGCCATGGCCGACGCGATCCGCGAGGCCACCGAGTTCGTGCACGTGGAGTTCTACATCCTGCAGTCGGACGACTCGACCGACAACTTCTTCCGCGCGCTGGAGGAGGTGGCCGCCCGCGGCGTGCCCGTGCGGGTGCTGCTGGACCACTGGGCCAACCGCTGGAAGCCGCGCTACAAGCAGACCATCGCGCGACTGGACGCGATGGGCGCCGACTGGCATCTGATGCTGCCGGTGCAGCCGCTCAAGGGGCGCACGCAGCGCCCCGACCTGCGCAACCACCGCAAGTTGCTCGTCGTCGACAACGAGGTGGCTTTCCTCGGATCCCAGAACGTCACCGACTCGACCTACAACCTGCCGAAGAACATCAAGCGCGGCCTGCACTGGGTCGATCTCATGGTGCGCGTCGACGGGCCGGTCGTCGGCAGCGTCAACGCGGTGTTCCTCTCGGACTGGTACAGCGAGACCGACGACGTGCCGGAGTCGGTCGCGTTCGCCCCGACCGAGAGCGGCAGCGGCGACCTGGACTGCCAGATCGTGCCCTCGGGCCCCGGCTTCGAGGCCGAGAACAACCTCCGGCTGTTCCTGGGACTGCTCTACGCCGCCAAGCGCAAGATCATGATCGTGAGCCCCTACTTCGTGCCGGACGAGGCGCTGCTGCTCGCCGTCTCCACGGCGTGCGACCGTGGGCTGCAGGTGGAGCTGTTCGTGTCGGAGGAGGGCGATCAGGCGATCGTCTACCACGCGCAGCGCAGCTACTACGAGGCGCTGCTGCGGGCGGGAGTGCGGATCTGGATGTACCGCAAGCCGTACATCCTGCACACCAAGAGCCTGACGATCGACGACGACATCGCGGTCATCGGATCCAGCAACATGGACATGCGCTCCTTCGGTCTGAACCTCGAGATCTCGATGCTCGTGCGCGGCGAGGAGTTCGTGCGGGAGCTGCGCGAGGTCGAGGACCGGTACCGCTCCCTCAGCCGCGAGCTGACGCTCGAGGAATGGATGCAGCAGCCGCTCCGCTCGACCGTGCTGGACAATCTGGCCCGGCTCACCTCGTCGCTGCAGTAGCCGTGCGCGGCGGCGCGGCCGACCGCCGGAGCCGTCCGCGACGGGGCATGGTGACGGAGTTCGGCGCTGGATAGCATGAGCGCATGAGGATCCGCACCGCCCTGGCCATCGCGGCTCTCGCCGCCTCCGCGACGCTCGCCCTGGCGGGCTGCGCCCAGCTGGAGCCGGTCAGCCCGCCGGTCCCCACGGCGGACTCGACCACCTCGCCCCAGCCTTCCACGGATCCGGCGGCGGCCTGGCTCGACGGCGGGCGCGGGATCGGTCTGGTCACCTACGGCTCCTCGTCCCTCGCCTGCACCCCGACGGCGCAGGACGTCAGCGCCGACGGGCAGACGATCACGGTGACGCTCGCCGACCCCGATGCGAACGCCGTATGCACCATGGACTTCGCGCCGCGCGCGACGTTCGTCGGCGTGCCGGAGGGCGTGGACCCGACCAAGGACGTGACGGTGATCTTCCACGGCGGCGGGTTCCAGGGGCGGCTGCCGCTCGCGGGCGGCAGCGCGCTCCGCGCCGGCGGAAGCAGCGACGGCAAGCCCAGCGCCGGCTGGTTCTCCGAGAACGGCATCCTGCTGCTCACCTGGGGTTCCTCGACCTGCCGTCCTGTCGTGAGCGATCTGGTGGAGGACCAGGACAAGAAGGGTGCGACGGTCACGTTCCAGACCGACGCCACCCAGGTCTGCACGATGGACTTCGTGCCCCGGATCACCGTGCTCGGAGTCAACGCACCCGCGGATCCGTCCGGCTACTCCCTCACGCTCAAGGGCGACCACCTGGACGGCAAGGTCACGGTCATCGGCTGACGCCGGATCAGGTCGGACTGATCACGTGCCCGGCGGGCACGGCCACCAGAAGCGCTCCCGGATCGATGCGGCAGTGGATCCGCACGGCCTCGCCGAACTCGTCGCCGTCGAGCTCGACCGGAGCGGGCTCGGTGGTCGCGGCGTCCGCGTCGACGCCCTGGAGGTAGCGGATCGAGCCGCCGGATCCCGTGAGCTCGATCATGCGCCGGCCGGCCTTGCTGCGCCGCAGCACCGAGTTCTGCCACCACACGGTGCGCCAGACGGCGAGCCAGCCGAACGGACCGCGGGCCTGGATCACCGCGACGTCGAGAGTGCCGTCCGTGATCGAGGCGTCGGGGATCAGGGCGATGCCCGCGGGCAGCGCCCCGCAGTTCGCGAACAGCATGCTGTGCACCTTGACCGAGTGCAGCTTGAGGTCGTCGACCGCGTACATGATGCGGAACGGCTTCGCACCCGGCAGGGCGCGCGCGGCGCCGTCGACGTAGGCGACCCAGCCCACCGACTTCTTCAGGCCGGGACGGGTGTTCGCGATCATGTGCGCGTCCAGTCCGATGCCGGCGAGCACCACGAAGCCGTGCCTCTGCACCGCGCCGTCCGCGCGCGTCAGCTCGGCCCAGCCGATGTCGACAGGGTGGCGGTCTCCGTGGAACACCGCATCGATCGCGGCCGAGGGGGCGGCCAGCGCGAGGCCCAGGTTCCGCGCGAGCAGGTTGCCCGTGCCGCTCGGCACGATCGCCAGCGGCACGCCGGTCCCCGCCATCGTCTCGGACACGGCGCGGACGGTGCCGTCGCCGCCGGCGACCAGGACCGCTGCGGCGCCGTCGGCCAGCGCGATGCGGGTGGCCTCCTGGCCCGGATCCTCGACGGAGGTCTCGATGATGAGCGGGGCGTCCCAGCCCGCCCCCGCCGACAGCGTGCGCAGCAGCTCGACGAGTTTCGGCGCATCGGCCTTGACCGGGTTGACGACGAGTGCGGCGCGCGGGCGTCCGGCATCGTCAGTCATGCGCTCAGCCTATTCCGGAGGACCGCATCCCGGTTTCGCGGCGCGTGAATGGCGGCTTCGGGGCCGCGGATCCAGCCAGGTGCGCGCTCCGAAACGGGCGGTCCGGGGCCGGAGAACCGCGGCGCGTCGCCTGGCTAGACTTGACGGGTGATCGACCTCGCCCTTCTCCGCGACGAGCCAGAGCTCGTCCGTCAGTCCCAGGCCGCGCGCGGCAACGCGCCGGAGACCGTCGATGCGGCGATCGAGGCCGACCGATCGCGCCGTGCCGCGCTCGCGGCGTTCGAAGAACTGCGCGCCGAGCAGAACGCGTTCGGCAAGCAGGTCGCGAAGGCGCCGAAGGATGAGAAGGCGGCCCTCGTCGCCCAGGCGAAGGACCTCGCCGAGCGGGTGAAGCAGGCGCAGGCCGCGTCGAACGAGGCCGCGGAGTTCGCCGCGGATGCGCTCTCCGCGATCGAGAACATCATCGTCGACGGCGTGCCCGCCGGCGGCGAGGACGACTTCGTCGAGCTGCGCCGTGTGGGAGAGACCCCGACGTTCGACTTCGAGCCGCGCGATCACCTCGCGATCGGCGAGCTGCTCGGTGCGATCGACATGGAGCGCGGCGCGAAGGTCTCCGGCGCCCGGTTCTACTTCCTCACCGGGATCGGCGCGCGTCTCGAGATCGCGCTCATGAACCTCGCCCTGGACAAGGCGCTCGGCGCCGGGTTCACCCCGATGATCGTGCCCACGCTCGTGCGGCCCGAGATCATGCAGGGCACCGGCTTCCTCGGCAAGCACGCCGACGAGGTCTACCACCTCGACAAGGACGACGACCTGTACCTCGTCGGCACGAGCGAGGTCGCGCTGGCCGGCTACCACTCCGGCGAGATCGTGGATCTGACCCGCGGCGCCCTGCGCTACGCGGGCTGGTCCACCTGCTACCGCCGCGAGGCCGGCTCCTACGGCAAGGACACCCGCGGGATCATCCGCGTGCACCAGTTCAACAAGCTGGAGATGTTCGTCTACACGACCCCCGAGGACGCCGAGGCCGAGCACCTGCGCCTCGTCGCGCTGCAGGAGGAGATGCTCACCGCCCTCGGCCTGTCCTACCGGGTGATCGACGTGGCGGCGGGGGATCTCGGATCCAGCGCCGCGCGCAAGTACGACATCGAGGCATGGGTGCCCACGCAGGGCGCGTTCCGCGAGCTCACCTCCACCTCGAACTGCACCACGTTCCAGGCGCGCCGCCTCGACATCCGGCACCGCCCGGAAGCCGTGGAGGGCGCGGCGAAGACGCAGCACGTCGCGACGCTGAACGGCACGCTCGCGACCACGCGCTGGATCGTCGCGATCCTGGAGACGCATCAGCAGGAGGACGGATCCGTGCGGGTGCCCGAGGTCCTGCGCCCCTACCTCGGCGGGCTCGAGGTGCTCCGGCCGCTCGGCGCGGAGGGCGCGGCAGGGATCGAGGGCGCGGGCGCATGACGAACGCCTGGCTCGTCGCCCTCGACATCGACGGCACCATCCTGCTGCAGGACGAGACGATGAGCCCCGGCGTTCCCGACGCCGTGGGCCGCGCCCGCGACGCCGGGCACGAGGTCATGCTCGCGACCGGGCGCAGCTGGATGGGAACGCACCGCTTCCTGGACCAGCTCGGGATCCGTCCCGAGTTCGTGGTCTGCTCGAACGGCGCGGTGACGATGCGCCGGAGCGGATCCGCCGCGGATGGCGCCGCGACGGGCGGCGGTCCCGCGGTGGACGGATACGAGCGCTGGAACGTGGAGACGTTCGATCCCTCGGCCGTGCTCTCGCTGCTGCACGACCGCCTGCCCGACGCGCGATACATGGTCGAGCTCGGATCCGGCCAGCGCCTGTACACCGCCGAGCTCGACGACTGGACGCTCGACGGCGGACGTCAGGTCGGCTTCACCGAGCTGAGCGCCCAGGAGGTCTCGCGCGTGGTCGTGGTCTCGCCGGGCCACGATGAGGACGACTTCCACCGCCTCGTGCAGGACGCCGGGCTCAACGAGGTCTCGTACGCGATCGGCTGGACCGCGTGGCTCGACATCGCGCCGCGCGGCGTCGACAAGGGGACGGCGCTCGCGCGCGTGCGGGAGTCGCGAGGACAGCGCGACGACCGGGTGCTGGTCGCCGGCGACGGCCGCAACGATCTCGGCATGTTCGCCTGGGCGCGAGGTCTTGGCGGGCGCGCCGTGGCGATGGGCCAGGCCCCGGACGAGGTCAGGGCCGCGGCCGGCGAGGTCACCGATGACGTCGAGGACGGCGGGCTCGCCACCGCGATCGAGCGGATCGTGCTGACCGTTCCCGCAGTGCCGTGATCCCCTTCTGTGCTGTCATCAGGCCTTCACTCAGCGCCTGTCCAGGGGGCCCGCGGCACAATGGAGAAGCGCTCACAGGGCGCTACCCGGTTCTCCGTTAGACTCGACGCCTGTTCGGTGTGCGCATGCGCGCCGAGGAGAGTTGTCCGAGCGGCCGAAGGACCTGGTCTTGAAAACCAGTGGGCAGCAATGTCCCGTGGGTTCGAATCCCACACTCTCCGCTGACTGAGCGCAGGGTGGCGCGGTTCACCCGCTGAATCCTGAAAGGCACCGTGTGAGCGCGATGACCCGATCCCGACGCCCCGTCGCCGGGCACGGCCAGCTGCGCCGGCCGACGGCCTGGAGCCAGCTGATGAAGATGCTCGGCATTGCCATGGCCGTGGTCCTCGTCTCCGGCGTCTCGGTCGCCGCGTACGTCGCCTACGACCTGGGTCACACGTTCAGCGCGAACGCCGTCGCCCTGGACGGCGAGAAGTCCGTGCCGCCGGACATCGGCGCGATCAAGGGCGGCGTGAACATGCTGCTCGTCGGCAGCGACGCCTGCGAGCCGGAGTTCTCGGCCGAGTTCGGCGACCGCTGCTCCGACCCTGAGAACGCGGGCGAGCGCAACGACACGAACCTCCTGCTGCACATCTCCGACAGCCCGCGCCGCGTGACCGTGATCACGTTCCCGCGCGACCTGATGGTCCCGATCCCGTCGTGCACCGATGCGCAGGGGAACGCGACCAGCGAGATGTCGAAGCAGCCGATCAACGTCACCCTCGAGACGGGCGGGCTGAACTGCGTCGCCCGCACGATCCACGAGGTGTCCGGTCTCGACATCCAGTTCGCCGCCAAGGTGACCTGGGGCGGCGTGATGAAGATCACCGACGCGATCGGCGGCGTGGACGTCTGCGTCGCGAACGGCATGAGCGACCCCGACACGGGGCTCGAGCTGACCGCGGGCACGCACACCCTGCAGGGCTACTGGGCTCTCCAGTTCCTGCGCACGCGGCACGGCGTCGGCGACGGCAGCGACCTCGGCCGCGGCAGCAACCAGCAGGTCTACATGTCCTCGCTCGCGCGCAAGGTGGTCTCGAGCGAGGTGCTCGGCAACCCCGGCACCCTGCTCAAGCTCGCGAACACCGTGATGTCGAACGTCACGCCCAGCACGACGCTGACCAGCCCGACGCTGCTCGTGCAGATCGCCCTGGCGATGAAGGACGTGCCGCTGGACCAGATCAACTTCGTGAACTACCCCGTGCTCACGGATCCGGACAACCCGAACAAGGTCGTCCCGGACACCGACAGCGCGGACCAGCTCTGGGCGGCGCTCGCCGCGAACCAGGCGATCCAGGTCGCTGGCCAGCGCGACGACGCCGTCGTCTCCGCGACGCCCGCGCCCACGGATCCCGCGACGACCGATCCCGCCACGACGGATCCGTCCGCGGCGCCGACGCCCGGCGCGACGTCGGGGCCGGTCCAGCTGCCGAAGAACGTCTCCGGGCAGTCGGCGGCGCAGCAGACCTGCTCGAACGGTAACGGCTACCGCGGCTGACGCCCGGCCGCTTCGGCCGTCGCGAGGCGCGTGCGGTGCGTGTGCCGCGTGCCGCTTCTGCGCGCCGCTTCTGCGCCGACGCCCCCTCGCAGCACCGACGCCCCCTCGTGGTGACGTCACTGCGAGGGGGCGTCGGAGCTCAGAGGGGGCGTCGGCGGATCCGGTCGGCGCTCAGGTGGGTCGGGTCCCGGGGCCGGGACCGGCCTGGTTCGCGCGGTGCCTGCGGACCCGTTAGGATGGATGCTGGTGTCCGGCTCGTCGGGCATCTGGAGACGTCGCATAGTGGCCTAGTGCACCACCCTGCTAAGGTGGAGTCCTCGCAAGGGGACCGAGGGTTCAAATCCCTCCGTCTCCGCCACGTTTTTCCTGGTCAGACCCCGATTTGCGGGGCCTCTCTGGTTCCTCTTCCCCGGTCGCGTCGTCTCCCGATGCCTTGTCAGGGGAGTGTGAGGGGAGCGGCGCGTTCAGGCGGCGTAGTGCTTCGATGTCCTGTGCCTCGCCGAGAACGTGAGCATAGACCTTCAGGACTGTTCTCGGATCGTCGCCCAGCCATGCGGCGACCTGGTTGATCGGGATCCCCTGGCGAAGCCAGGAGCTGGCCGCGTAGTGCCTCAGATCGTGAATGGTGTGATCCGGCGACGTCCTCGTCCACGCGACGGCGCGCCGAAAGTAGGAGCCACGGAGCTGGAGACCGGTCGCGCTTGTCGCGAGATAGGCTGCCGGGCCCTTGCCCGAGGCCCACGCTTGGGCAATCTCATGCGCACGAGCGACAAGTGGAACGGTGCGACGGCCGCGTGCCGATTTCGGGGCCTTCTCGGCGTAGCCATCGCTTTGCGCGCGAAGCACCTGTATGGCAGGGAACGGGACCTCTTGTAGATCAGCGACGCGCAGCGCGCGCAGCTCGGACCAGCGGAGTCCGGTAAGGCTCAGCCATTCCGTGATGTGGGCATCGCGCGGAGATAGGACTCGCTGTGCATCAAGCATCATCGCCAGGGCAGGCCCTGTTAGGGGACCGTGGTCGTGAGCTTGGACGGATCCTGAGGGCATCCGGACCCCGCGGACAGGGTTGGTGGGTGTCCATCGTTCGCGGACGGCCCAGGTCCACAGCGCGGAGAGGGTCGTTCGCATGCGGGACACCGTGGAGTGCGCCCGCACGCTCAGAAGGTCGGTGAGGAGTCCGAGTACGTCGGCCTCGGATACCGACCCGATCGGTCGGGCCGCAAACCTCGGTGGCAGCGCGGCAAGGTTATCGCGGTCGGTTCGCCAGGTATGCGGCGCGATCTGACCAGAGCGAGCCGCCAAGAACTCCGCGGCGACCTCCAGGACCGGCGTGCGCGTCTGCTGGGGTGAGACGAAGTCCCCGCTATGCAGCGCCTCCTTCTGCTGGCGTTCCCACGCTTCCGCGGCCCGCTTCGTAGTGAACGTCTGGTCGGCGATCACCCTGCCGCCGGAATGTAGCCGAACACGCCACCGCACGCCGGCTGCGCTCTCTCGTCGTTCGATGCTCATGACGGTAGACCGGCGAGGCGATGAACTTCCGCGACGGCGTAGACGCGGCGGGTTCCGACGAGAAGGGGCTCGACCGGGAGGGTCCCCTCTCGGACGCGACGAGAGATGGTCGACGGGTGCACTCGGAGCAGTGACGCCAACTCCGCCTCTGTGTACCAGAGCCTCTCGCTGGCCTCCGTCGTGGCCGGCGTGATGTTTGCCGACACGGGCTGGGAGTGGATGGATCGGATCTTCATGGTTTGCCCTTCAGTAGAACTTCACGTCGTCATTTCCTTGGCCGCTCATCAGGAGTGGTCCTTTGCTAAAAGGGGTGCAGAGAAGCGGTCGGAACCGACAGTGGGTACGGAACCTAGACTTCTGGATAATTAAACTACACAGTGCTCGAATGGTGACCGTGAGATGTCCAGAGGCGACGCAAGCCGTTAGGGTCTGGGTGGGTGAACGGGCGCGGGTGGCGTAGCACGCTAAAGGTGTGGTCCGCCGCGGCGAGGGCTCGCTGACGGTAAGCCTTCTTGCTGCTCGATCTGGGGTGGTCGGCTCTTCTGCGGCGTGCGATCCACCGATGACGATTGGACGGTCTTCGCGTTCTGCGCGAACTGCTCCGCCCCATCACTAGTGCTCTGGAGGCTCGCGTTCACTCGGTCGATGCGCGCCGTGATCTCGCTGCTCTGCTCGCCCTTCAAGTGCTGACTTGAAGCGTGTCTAGCCGGCGAATCTAGGACTTGGCGCACGCGGAGGCGTGCCTCTTGGCGTACTGAGGGGATCGCGAGCCCCACGGCGCGGCGTCGTGTTTCGGCGTCTATGTCGATCGGCGACCCACCGCGCGTCTGACGGGCTATGGAGTCCAGGGTGACTTCCTCGCGGAGGCGCTCTCCTCGTGGAAGCTGGAGGATTCGATCCGCGTGGTGAGGGAGCGCCCGGGTGATCATGTCGATCTCGATCTCGATCAGCTGCCACCGAGCTTCGAACTGA
This sequence comes from Microbacterium sp. 13-71-7, assembly GCF_002257455.1. Lineage (GTDB taxonomy): Bacteria > Actinomycetota > Actinomycetes > Actinomycetales > Microbacteriaceae > Microbacterium. Next base: position 4,220 of record NZ_NCKN01000032.1, on the reverse strand, counting down.
TCCTGCTCTCGACGCTCGCGCGCAGCGACGGCGGCTGCGATGTCCTGGGCTTCGCGGCGCAGCTCCCGCATGCGAAACACCGTCACGGGCCGTGTGAAGAATGCCGAGGACTGCTCGACGTGCTCAGCACGTTCGTTCTTGGTCCATCGGTGGCGTGGCCTGGGCGGGAGTCCCAGTTCTTGTCGACGGCGTTCTCGACGCTTCCGTTCGCGATTGTCGCGGTTGACGGCCGCCCGCCCTTCGGGAGTGGAACGGCGTGCTCTTTGCTGAGCGAGGATCCGGTCCTTGTTTCGTGCGACGTACTCTTGTTGTGCTTGGACCTTGACGGGATTCTTCCGGCCCGTGGCCGCACGTTCACGCTGCTTCCGCAGGATCTCTTCTTTGTGTCGTTGGTAGTAGTCTCGGCCGGCCTTGAGGACCTTGTCCCGGTTCGAGGCCTGCCAGCGATCGCGACGTTCCTTCAGGCGTTCGGGGTTCGCTGCCGCCCATTCACGTGCTCGCTGCCGATCCTTCTGTCGGCGCTCTGCGGTCTTCTTGGCTGCATCGCGGCGCCGCTGCGCCGCAAGCCGTTCGCGTTCGTTGACATGGGCGCGGTTGCGCGTGTTGTACTCGTTCACGTACGCACGCACGTGTTCAGCGTTGGCTTCACGCCACCGGCGGTGGCTCTCGCGGACTCGGTCGGGGTTCTCGAGCTCCCACCGTCGTTGCGTCTCCCGGCTTCGCGCTCGACGTGCCGCGCGTGCTGCCGCCTCGCCCTCGTCGGCCACGCCTACTCACCGTGTCCGTCGGGATCCGCAGCTGGATCGTCAATGAGGCTGTCGAGAGTGTCGTTCAGCACCTCTCTGTATGCGGTTGGATCGATGATGGTCCTGGCGACGAGGTCCCGAAGCAAGTGAGTGTCTTCGTCGGCAAACTGTCCCGCGGCCGGCTCCAGACACCAGGAGATTTCCTGCTGGAGGTCAAAGGTGATCTCATCGGCGTGGATCTCCGGGTAGTACGCAAACGCGCTGAACGCGACCCTCTGGGCAAGCTCGCCACGGGCTTCTTCGGTGATGGACATTAGGTTCCTTCCGGATCAGTGGTTGGTCCTCTGACTCTGCATGCGGGCCGCTGGATACACAGGGTCGGTTCGACCGGGCTGTGGAAAGAACCGGAGGTACCGGTGTCGTGAAGAGACGAGCGGGCGAACGAGCCCGTTGCGCGATCGAGCGTTCCGTGGGATCCCGGCCTGCTCCGACTGCGGCTCCGAACCTTCCTGCTTCTAAGAGGTGCGCTGAGGGAGGTGGAACCGACGTTGAGGATGGGCAACCTTCTTGCGCGCAACCTCAATACACGCAAACGCCCCGGAAATCCGCTGCTCTGCGGGCGCATCGGGAACGTGGCCGTGCAAAGGCTTGGCCGCGAATACACGCACGAGTACACGCTCGCTGAGGAGCGTCGGAGGCAATCAGTCCGTCACGTTCGGGAGTTCCAATGTCCTCAGCGATTCAGGCCACACCTCTCATGACCCGCCTCAACCTCGAGTGGTCACACACCCTCGTCGATCGTGAGCACGAATTCGGCGCGTTGGGTGTGCGCGTCTGCGGTGAGTTACTCGATGAGGTGCGCGCGACCCGTGGCGCAGCCCAGGACCGGGCGCTTTACGAACTGCTGGCTCTTACCCGAGACGGAGACAAAACGGCGGAGCGGCTGCTGGTGCAGGTGCTCCTGCCGGTCGCGCAACGGATGGCTCACAGGGTCCGAGCGCTCAGCGAATTCGATCGCGTCGATAGGGTCGGTCTCGCGATCGGGAACGCATGGGAGATGATCCACCTCTTTACAGAGAAAAAGATGCATCTTCGCGAGAAGGTGTTCTCGAATCTGACCATGGGATTGGTCGGGCTGCTCGCGCCGGCGAAGACCAAGAACGACGAACTGATCGGTGACCGCACCTCTCCGGTCAGTGACGAGGTGCTGGAGGCCGTGACAGGCGTGTGGCAGGAGCCAGCTCCCGTGCTCGAGGTCCTTGCGCTGAGGTTGTTTGCTTGGGCGCGACGCGCGGGAGTGCTCACCGGTGACGAGATCGCGCTGTTGGCGCGGGTGGCGATTGAGGAGGAGCGCCAGACGGACATCGCCGTGGAGCTAGGCGTGACGGTCGACTGCGTGAACGCCCGTGTCTCCCGTGCTCGCCGGAAGCTCAAGGCAGCGTTCGTCGCGACCGGCTGAGGACGGTCCGCCTTGACGAGGGACCCACCTGGACCTGTGTGACAGAACGTCAGATAGGCCCTACTTAGGATTCCGCGGGTGCCAATTTTTGGCCGAGATCTATATATCGGTTCCGTGAAGTACATAGTCTGGATGTGATCGTCGGGGGGCATCGAGATTCGGGCCAGTTGTCGGTTCGCGTCGTGAGGGACCGCCCCTTGTAGGTAGCGGATGCCTTTTGGAAGGACGCGATGTGATGATCACGGAGGACAGGCTCCCGCCGAGCGCGGAGTCGGCGCAGCTCTCCACCGGCAATGCCGTGGAAGTCAAGTCGGTTCGTACCCGTGCACCAGCCTCCCGCGCCATCATCGCTGCGGCGTTCATCGTTCTCGGCGCGGTCGTGAGTTACCTCGTCTTCGTCAACGTGTCGAACACGACGCAGGTGTGGGTGGCGAAGAGCTCGATCGTTCGTGGTCACACGATCGTGCAGGATGACCTCACCACGATGTCGATCACCGCGGGGCAGGACTCCAAGGCGATCCCTCAAGCGAAGCTTGATCAGATCCTCGGCAAGGTCGCGACAACTGACCTCCCCACAGGTGCGCTCGTGACGATGTCGTCGATCTCTGATCATCTCGGGGTCCCGAACGGCAAGGCTCTCGTCGGTATGACTCTCGGCCCGGGCAAGCTTCCGGCTCAGACTCTTCAAGCCGGCGACAGCGTCGTCCTTGTTCCGGTCCCCGCACAGGGGGCCGCTCCGGTGGATGTCACAGCTGCGGAGACCATTCCGGCTGTCGTGTCACAGGTCCGGCCAGTTCCGAATACGAACGACGTCGTGGTCGACGTTTATGTCTCTACCCAGGTTGCACCCAATGTGGCCAGCAGGGGCGCCGCTGGCGCCCTTTCCCTCTACCTCGCCCCGGGAGACGCTCAGTGACCGTCATCGCACTGACCAGTGTCGCCGGCGCCCCCGGGGTCACCACAGCGGCGACGGCACTGGCGGTGCACTGGCCGCGTCCGGTCCTCCTCATCGAGGCAGACATCCGAGCAGTGTCCACGATGATGCCTGGGTTCTTCCGCGCGAACCTTCTGCCTAGCGATGGCGGCATCGAGAAGTTGGCGTTCGCTGTTTCCCGGAACGTGCTCGAGGCCGAGGACCTCCTCAACCCGGCGTTTGCAATCTCAATCGCCATGCACGAGCTTCCGCCGATCCCCGAAAGGCCCATTCCCGCGATCCCGGAGGGCCACAAGATGTGGGTGATCCCTGGGTTCGTGAATCTCGCAGTCGCGGATGGTGTCCATGGGCTCTGGGCCAAACTCCCGCGCCTGCTCGTCGAGCTCGGCGATGCCGGCATCGATGTGATCGTCGATCTGGGGCACCTGAGCATCGACGACTCCCGATTGGCGATCATCGACACTGCCGACCGTGTCCTGATCGGCATGTCGTCGACAATGATCGACCTCAACCGCGCCCACCGGCGCCTGCAGCTGCCGGACCTCGCCACCCGTACCCGGGCCCTCGCGGGGGAGAGGTACTGGATCCTCCTGAACACGCCTGCCGCCCAGAGCGTCCCTGCAAAAGACTTCTCCACTCATCTGATCCCCGTCATCGGCGCCCTCCCGTTCGATCCTTCCGGGGCCGCTGTGTTCTCCCATGGCCAGCCCGACTGGAAGCCCGCACGCAACAGCTATCGCAGCGGGATCCGTCGTCTGGCTCAAGACCTCCCGGCCCTGAGCGCCCGCGACCAGAGGAGTGCCAGCTGATGAGCGAACTGCCCGAGATCGAGATCTCCACCAGCCCCTTCTTCAGCGACCTTCTGGGATCGCCTGTTCAGTCGGAAGCGCCCGCCTCGACCGCCCGCGGACGCGAGAACCGTCACCTTCTGGACGTGATGACCGCGGGATCCCGCCCTCCGCTTCACATCGTCGACGAGGGCGAAGCCCCCATCGCGGAAGCCGACCATGCCGTGGGCTCATTGCAGGAGGCCCCCTCACGCGCGCGCCGTCGGGAAGTCACTCAGATCCGCCCAGTCGGG
>NZ_NCKN01000341.1 GCF_002257455.1 Microbacterium sp. 13-71-7 | reverse complement strand
ATCGCGGATCCGGTCAGCTTCCCCGCGAGCTCCGGCAGAGCCCGGGCGACGGCCTTCGCGGCGCCGGTCTCGGTGATGACCATGTTCAGCACCGCCGAGCGGCCGCGGCGGTCGCCCTTGTGGAAGTTGTCGATGAGGTTCTGGTCGTTCGTGAAGGAGTGCACCGTCTCGACGTGGCCGCGGACGATGCCGTAGGCCTCGTCGACCGCCTTGAGCACGGGGGTGATCGCGTTCGTCGTGCAGGACGCGGCGGACAGGATCCGGTCGCCGTCCTCAATCGTGGCGTGGTTGATCCCGTGCACGATGTTCTTCAGATCGCCCTTGCCGGGCGCGGTGAGCAGCACGCGGGCGACGCCCGTGGACTCGAGGTGGCGGCTGAGGCCCGCCTCGTCGCGCCAGCGACCGGTGTTGTCGACGACGATCGCGTCGCGGATGCCGTAGGCGGTGTAGTCGATCGTGCCGGGGTCGTCCGAGTAGATCACCTGGATCCGGGTGCCGTTGGCGATGAGCTGCGAGTTCTCCTCGTCGACGTCGACGGAGCCCTCGAAGCGGCCGTGCACCGAGTCGCGCAGCAGCAGGGAGGCGCGCTTGACGAGGTCGTTCTCTGCGCCCTTGCGGACGACGATGGCGCGCAGCCGCAGGCCGCTGCCGCCGCCCGTGTGCGCGATGAGGATGCGGGCCAGCAGGCGCCCGATGCGGCCGAAGCCGTAGAGCACGACGTCGGTGGGCTCGGCGGGCGCCGTCTCGCCCAGCGCAGGGGCGAGCTCGGCGCGGAGCCGCTCGACGATCTCGGCGGCGTCGCCCTGTGCGTGCTCCACGAGACGCCCGATGTCGAGCGAGGCGGAGGAGGGGGCGAGCTCGCGGAGCGCCTCGAGCACGGCGAGCGTGTCCTCCAGCGGGAGCTCGTCGTGGCCGAGGCCGGCGACGCGCTCGTGCACCTCGAGGATCTCGGTGGTGGACAGCCCGAGCAGACGGTGCCCGTGCAGCGACGTGACCACGTCACGATCGCGGTTCAGCCCGCCGATCAGCGGGATCATCCGCTCGGCGAGTTCTTCTCTGGCCTTCCAGTCGTCGCGGCGCGCGGCGAAGTCGTTCATCAGCGTCCTTGCAAGCACATGCGCCAGGGGATCGATGGCGCGGGATCGGGTAGGGCGGATCCGCCCTCATCCAGGGTAGGCGGCCGCCCAGGGGGCACCCGGCCGATCAGGGCCGCAAGAATCGGCCTTCTTTGCGCCTCGCGCAAGGCGGACCAGCGCTTCCCGCGACAGCGACCGCAAATCGCGGCGGATCCGTCTCCTCGAAGCGTCGATCTATTCGTCTACACTGGTGGAATAATGAACCAGACACCGCTCGGCGACGACGCCGATCTCCTCCTGCACGGCGGACGGATCCGCACTCTCGACGGACACGGGGCGACGACCGACGCCCTCGCCGTCCGCTCCGGTCGCATCGTCGCCCTCGGCGCCGATGCGCGGCGGATGCACGCGGCGGAGAGCATCGACCTCGACGGCCGCACCGCGATCCCCGGCGTGAACGACGCGCACCTGCACGCGGCCTGGCTCGGCGCCCGCTGGCCGCACCTGTTCTTCTCCTCCGCATCGCCGGCCGAGCAGCCCGCGGGAGCGCTCGTGCGCACCGCGTCCGAGCGCAGGGCGGCCCTGCAGAACGCCTGGCGGCTGCTCGCCGCGCTCGGCATCACGAGCTACACCGAGCCGGGGATCGGGCCGGGCGAGGACGCCGGCGAGACGGGCTGCTTCGGCACCGCGATGATGGACGCCTACCTCGCGCTGCACCGCGAGGGGGCGCAGACGGCACGGGTCACGCTGCTGCGCCTGTTCGGCACGCTGGACGGATCCTCGGAGCTCGAGGACTTCGAGCGGGGCATCCGCGCCCCGCAGCCTGCGACGGATCCGCACTGGCTCGCGGTGACCGGCGTGAAGATCTTCGCGGACGGGATCCCCCCGATGACGACCTCGTGGGTGAGCGAGCCCTACCCCGACGGCACCTCGGGAGAGCTGCTGCCGCAGAGCGCCGACGGCGCGCTGCACGCGTACCGGCGGATGATCGCGATCGCGCTCGAGCGCGGCGAGCAGGTCGCGGTGCACGCGACCGGCGACCGCTCGATCGAGGAGTTCCTGCGCGTGCTCGAGGAGCACCCTGGGCCGTCCGGCGCGGCGCCGCACTACGTCGTGCACGCCGACCTCGCGAGCCCCGCGCAGATCGAGCGGATGCGCGCGATCGGCGCCGGGTTCGCCGTGCAGCCGCTCATCGCGGAGCACACCAGGGACTGGGCGGGCGCGCAGCTCGGCCCCGAGCGCACCGCCGCCGCGTGGCCGCTCGACGAGATGATCGCGTCCGGCGCACTGACCACGATCACCAGCGACGCCCCGATCGCGACGCCGGACTGGCGCATCGGACTGGACGCCTCGCTCGCCCTGCTCGGCCGCGACGACGCCGGCACCCGCGAGCAGCTGCTCCGGCGCGTGACCGTCGACCCGGCCCGCCAGGACGGCGCCGCGGCGTGGAAGGGGGCGCTCGAGGTCGGCAAGGTCGCCGACATCACGGTCCTGGACGAGGATCCCGCCGACCCCGGCCGCCCCTTCGCCGGCATCGGCATCGCCCGCACGATCGTCGACGGCCGGACGGTGTTCCCCCGGCGGTGAGCTCACGGGAACGCACCCCGCGCTCGCGCCGAATCCCCCTCCCCCGACCGCACCGGATCCTGCCGAGCACACGGGATCTTCGCGCGAACGAGCCGTGCACTCGACGGCTTTCCGTGCACTCGGCACCTGGCGGTATCGACGAGCCCGGGCGCGGACCGCGCGAGCCGCGAGTGCACGGGAACCTGCCGGGCGCACAGGAACGTGCCCCGCTCTCTGGCCGAAACCCCGCGGGCGCACCGGATCCTGCCGAGCGCACAGGTTCTTCGCGCGAACGAGCCGTGCACTCGACGGCTTTCCGTGCACTCGGCGCGGGCCGCGCGCACCCGCGAAAGGGGCGGGCGACGTGTCCGCTCGTCGCCCGCCCTGGATCCGGCCCCGTCCGCGAGGACCGGATCCGGAAGCGCCGCCCGGCGGCCCTCCGAGAGGGGCCGGCGGGCGGCGCCGCTCTCACACCGCCGTGGCGATGAGCACCC
>NZ_NCKN01000340.1 GCF_002257455.1 Microbacterium sp. 13-71-7 | reverse complement strand
GCCGAGAACCTCGACGTGTTCGGCTTCCGTCTCACCGCGGAGGACCTCGCCGCGATCGACCGACTCGACACCGGGCTGCGCGGCGGGCCGGACCCGGAGCTGCTGAACACCCGCAGCTTCCCCAAGGCCGTCGACAACTCCTGACCCCGATGACCGAAACCGACGCGAGTCCGGCCGCGGCGGCCTCCCGGGCGCCCCGGCCGGCCCACCCGGGCGCCGCGCTCGGCGTCGCGATGCTCGGCTTCTTCGTCGTCGCCCTGGACTCCCAGGTCGTCAACGTCGCCCTGCCGTCCATCCGCACCGACCTCGGCGGCGGCCTTGCCGGGCTGCAGTGGATCGTCACCGGCTACACGCTGATGTTCTCCGCCCTGATCCTGTTCGCCGGCACCTTCGCCGAGCGCCTCGGCGCCAAACGCGCCTACGGCGCCGGGATGATCCTGTTCGTCCTCGCCTCGGCCGCCTGCGGGCTCGCCCCGTCCTTGGGGGTGCTGATCGGCGCCCGCTTCGTCCAGGGCCTCGGCGCGGCGATGATCACCCCGACCGCGCTCGCGCTGATCCGCGAGGCGTACGAGGACGCCGGCCAGCGTGCCCGGGCGATCGCCTACTGGGCGATGGGCGGCTCCATCGCCGCCGCGGCCGGCCCGATCGTCGGCGGCGCGCTGACCCAGGTCAACTGGCGGATCATCTTCGACCTGAACCTGCCGGTCGGCATCCTCGCCCTGCTGATCCTCGCCCGGGTCGGCACCTCCCCGCGCCACCCCCGCCCCTTCGACTGGACCGGGCAGATCGCCGCCGTCACCGGGCTCGCCGCGCTCACCTACGCGATCATCGAAGGCGGCAACACCGGCTACGGACAGCCCACGATCCTCGCCGCGTTCGCCGTGTTCGTCATCGCCGTCATCGTGTTCCTCCTCGCCCAGCGGCGCGGCGACCACCCGATGGTGCCGCCGGACCTGTTCCGCTCCACCCCCGTCATCGTCGCGCTGGCCGCCGCGTTCATCGGCATGGTCGGCTTCTACGGCGTCGTTTTCGTCCAGAGCCTCTACTTCCAGCAGTTGCGCGGTCAGTCCCCGCTGGTCTCCGGGCTGCTGTTCCTGCCGATGACCGCGTGCGTGGCCGCCCTCAGCCCGCTGGTGCCCCGGGTGACCGCCCGGTTCGGGCTGCGCGTGCCGATCGTCGGCGGCCAGGCGCTCATGGTCGTCGGGCTCCTCGCCCTGGCCGGCATGCCGGCGTCGGCCCCGAGCTGGGTCGTCGCGCTGCTGATGATCCCGGTCGGGGTCGGCGGCGCCCTGACAGTCCCGCCGCTGACCAGCCTCCTCATCGACAGCGTGCCCGCCTCCCGGGCCGGCACCGCCAGCGGCGTGCTGAACATGGTCCGCCAGATGGGCGGCTCCCTCGGCGTCGCCGCCGTCGGCGCGGTCATCGCCGGACAAGCCAGCTTCGTGACCGGCCTGCGCATCAGCGTGATCGCCATCGCCGTGCTCGTGGCGATCACGACCCTGTGGAGTCTCGCACTCCGGCACGTCCCACACTGAGAGCGGGCCGGGCGCGTGCCGACAGCGCCCCCATGGGCCTCCGACTCGTGCGTAGCCTGCCAGGAGATCCGCCGCATGAGATCCGGCACGGCCGGAGTGCGGCGGCGAGGAAGGAGCGCATCCCATGTCACGTCCGAGACGAGCAGTCCCACGCAAGGTCCTGTATCTCGAGATCAAACGCAAGAACCCCGGGAAATCCGGTGTCCAGAACCCGACTGGCCGGATCAACAACTGGAGGAACGTCCTCAACGTCCTGCTGCTGGAACACGGTCACAGACTGGCCCACCACCAACTAGCGGAGGCGCTCACACACATAATTTCCGACCGACCCTGTTGCCCTCGTTGTCCGCTCGCCTAGCCCCGATTGAGCGGCTGGAGGATGGTGTCGGGTCCGGTCTTGATGCGGATGGAGAGCAGTTTGGTGGAGTTGAGGAAGACGAGGATGTCGGGGCCGAGGTGGATGATGGCGGCCTGGATGGGGCCGATCCAGCCCAGCAGTGCGGCGGTGATGCCGAGGATGTGGACGACGCCGACGCCGACGAACAGGTTCTCCTGGATGGTGCGGTAGGCGCGGCGGGCGATCGCGCGCACGCCCACGATCTTGCTGAGGTCGTCGGTCATCAGGGCGATGTCGGCGGCTTCGATCGCGGCTTGGGTGCCGCCGCCGCCCATCGCGATGCCGGTCTCGGCCAGGGCGAGGGCGGGGGCGTCGTTGATGCCGTCGCCGACCATGGCGACGCGTTCGCCGCGGGCCTGCATTGCCCGGATCGCCTCGACCTTGTCCTCGGGCAGGAGGTCGGCGTGGACCTCGTCGATGCCGAGCTGGTCGGCGACCCGGGCGGCGACGGTGGCGTTGTCGCCGGTGAGCATGGCGATGCGCTTGACGCCGTTGGCGCGCAGCGCGTCGATGGCGTCCTTCGCGCCGGGCCGGATCTGGTCTTCGAGGGCGATGCTGCCCAGTAGGCGGCCGTCGGCGGCGACGTGGATGACGGTGCCGGTCGCGGCGTCGGCGGGCACGGCGATGCCGGCGTCGGCGAGCAGGGCCGCGTTGCCGACCAGGACGGCGCGGCCTTCGACGCTGCCGGTGACGCCCCGGCCGGGCACGACTTGGAAGGCGCTGGGCTCGGGGATGGCGAGGCCGGTCTGGCGGGCGTGGGCGACGATCGCCTCGGCGAGCGGGTGGCTGGAGCGGCGGTCCAGGCCCGCGGCCAGGCGCAGCAGCTCCGCCTCGGTCGTGGTGCCGTCGGCGACGCGGATCGCGCTGACCTCGGGGGTGCCGGCGGTCAGCGTCCCGGTCTTGTCGAAGACGACCGTGGTCGCCCGGGCCAGGCTCTCCAGGTAGATGCCGCCCTTGACGAGGATGCCGCTGCGGGCGGCGCGGGCGATCGCGGCGATGATCACCATCGGGGTGGCCAGCGCGAGCTCGGCGGGCGAGGTGAAGATCATCAGGGTGACGACCTTGCTCACGTCCCGCGTGACGAGGAACACCACGATGAGGAACACGATGATGATCGGGATGAGCCAGGTGGCGACCTTGTCGGCCAGGCGCTGGACGGGGGCGCGGGAGTCCTCGGCGTCTTCGACGAGGGCGATGATCCGGGCGAACGTGGTGTTCTC
>NZ_NCKN01000339.1 GCF_002257455.1 Microbacterium sp. 13-71-7 | reverse complement strand
GACGACTACTACGACACGGGCTGGGAAGCCGATGCCGTCTGGGGTCAGGTCATCGGCTGACCCTTCGTACCCGAAGCGTGAATGTCGCCCGGGCTGGGTGTCCGCCGCGCATGAACGTCTCATGCGAATCAGTCCCATCACCGGCACCGTCGAAGGTCACATTTCCTCCACGGAGGACATCACGATGTCGATGGATGAGGATGCGACCGCGTTCCTGATGGCTTCCATCTCCACGTCGCTGTACGCCGACCCGCACCGTGCGGTCCTCCGCGAACTTGTCAGCAACGCCCTCGACTCGCATGTGCGCGCGGGAGTGTCGAGCCCCGTACGGGTGACGCTGCCGACAACGCTCAGCCCCACCCTCATCGTCCACGACGATGGTGTTGGCCTGGACCTGCACGACATCCGGTCCATGTTCAGCAAGTTCGGCGGCTCCGACAAGCGGAACACGGACGGTGAGCGAGGCGGGTTCGGCCTGGGGTCCAAGTCGCCGTTGGCGCTTACCGCCCAGTACACGTTCGTAGCACGTAAGGACGGCCTCGAGCATCTGGTGCTGGTCGCGCGCGGCGAGGATTTCATCCCAGTGATGAAGGTGCTTAAGACCACGGTCACCGAAGCCCACGACGGAGTGGAGGTCCATGTTCCGGTGTCCAACGCGACCGAACGGATGTCGGAGCTTGTGTTCGACGAGCACCTGTTCCTCACCGTTGACCCGCAGAGCCTTCACGTCAACGGGGCTTCTGTGCCCGTGACCGTTCATGACTCGACTCAGTTCCGCCGCATCGACGGTGACGACGGGGTCGCCCTCGGATGGTGGGCGCGGTCCCCGCATTTCAGTGTCGTGCCGAACCGGCGCCCCTACCAGGCGCTCTCGCCGCGGGCGGATGTGCTCGGCGTGCACTACCCGCTGAGCGAGACGCTGAGTCCGAAGGCGTTGAAGGGAATGCCGGGGCATCGCATCATCCTGAGCGTCCCCAACGGCGCCGTCGGGTTCGCGACGTCCCGGGACGCGCTGCTGCCAACGCCTAGGACCATCAAGGCTGTGAAGGCTGTCGCGGACGCCTACTCACGGACGTTGAGCACGACGCTGTGGCGTCTTGTCCGCAGCGCTCAGACGCCCGCGGAGGCGCTTGCCTTGTACGCCGAGGTGAAGGACGTGCCGGGAATGCCGATGAGTTGGCGGGGCGTCAAGTTCGAGGACTCGGTTGCCCTGCATGGCCGGGTGAGCCTGTTTGGGGGAGCGCGTCGGGCTCGCGGTCATGTGCTGCCCGTCGGCATCGGGGAGCCACTGCAATACGTGTGCGTGCCCCTGGCGGAGGTGAACCGGGTGCAAGCCGCCCTGAGCACCCTTCGCGCAACCGGCGAGGCTGTGCCACGCACGTACATCGCGACAGCCCCGCTCATCGCACAGCACATGTGGGCGCAGGCGGCGCTCACCAACGTCGACGCCGAGGAGCTGCTTTCTCAGGCGCGAGCGCTCCGCAAGAGCCGGACAGCGAAGCGCAACTCCAGCCTCGCCGCCAGCCCTGAACGGGTTGGGGCGTTCATCATCACGGACGACTCTTTCGCCAAGCAGTATGTGGAAGCGTCCGAGGTGACCGGACCTGTCGCCTACGTCACATCGACGAGCCATCTCGACGAGCTTTTCAACCACCGAGGTCAGGCGGGCTACACCCATTCACTCGGCAGCCACCCGGCGCTGCGAATGCTGGCTGAGCGAGGGTTCACGCTCGTCACACTCACCGCCAAGCACGACCCGACCACGGTGTTCGAGGGGCAGAAGGTCACGTCCGCGCGCAACATCGTCGCGGAGTACATCAACGATGTTCTGAGCGAGGCGGAACAGCACCGGATGACATTGGCGGTGCAGCGCGACCGGCGATGGATGCACTTGTCGGCATGCGCAGGCATCGTCGGCGTGGACGTCAGCACCATCACGGATGAGCGGGTGCGTGACGGCATCGAAGCCATGAACGCACACGTGCCCGCCCACGTCCTTGCGCTGCTGAGGTGGAGCGGGAGCGACCTCTGCGCCCCCATCACCGAGTTCTCCAACGGCCTCACGGCTCCCGAATACCTGGAGCTTCCCTTCATCGACGCGATGTCCTTCCGGAACGCCCTCCTGGGCTTCTCACCTGAGCACTTTGTCGCCTACATCAACGCCGTGACAGGCGGAGACCTGCCCGCCTGAGCGTCGTACCCGAAGGGCGCCGGCCGCGCATAGGAGGAACATGAGCACGCCGTACTTGCAGTACACCCCCGAGAACCCCGACGAGAAGGGGAGCGTCACCATCATCATCGGCGGCCAGCCGTACACGCTCACCGACGACTCACCGATGTACGAGGACGCCCTTGGCTCGGTCAAGAGCGGTGTCGCGGATGATGAGCTCCTCGCTCTCTTCCAGCCGGTCGCTGTCGTCGGTGAACGGCTCACGGGTCTCAGCGAACGCATCACCACGGACGGTGCGAACATCTTCTTCGATGGCGACGCCGTCGACGCAGGCATCGCCCGTCACATCCTGCGCATCATGTCGCGGGAGGGACGCGGCAAGCCTGACGCGTACATGCCGGTCGTGCGGTTCCTGGACAAGCTCTATCAGAATCCGTCACTGCGCTCCCGCCAGCAGCTCTATCAGTTCCTGCGACGGTTCGATTTCACCATCACCGCTGACGGTGACTTCATCGCCTACAAGGGCGTCCGCCGGGACTTCACAAGCATTCACGCCGGACCCGGCATCGTGGACCTGCACCCGATGCGCGGGCACCTCCCGAACCGGCCCGGCTCCGTGCTGCAGGTCAGCCGCTCGTACGTGAACAACAACCCGCACCACGGCTGCTCGACGGGCTTGCATGTTGGCACGTTCAGCTACGCCCGCGGCTTCAGCCAGGGCGGTCTGGTGACGTGCGTGGTGAACCCCCGTGACGTCGTCAGCGTCCCCATCGACGCGGGCTGGCAGAAGGTGCGCGTGAGCCGTTACCGCGTGCTGGAAGCCATCGAGTGCGAGTACGTCTTCCCCGTGTACGACGAGGACGACGAAGAGGAGGAAGCCGCGTGAACCCGACCCTCGAGCAGGCAGCAATCGTTCAGGCGTTCGGTGAAGGCGGGAACCTCTCCATTCACGCGGGCGCCGGCACGGGAAAGACCGCCACGCTCAGGATGA
>NZ_NCKN01000338.1 GCF_002257455.1 Microbacterium sp. 13-71-7 | reverse complement strand
CGCGGGGGTCCTGGAATGGACCAGCCCCGCGGGCGCGATCTACATCGACCGGCCACCCGCACCCGTCACGTTCACGATCGAAGATCCGGATCCACCCCCAGAACCCGAAACACCCGGATTCTGAAGCGTGGAGATCCCGCTCGCGGACGAGCACTCAGACGAGGCGAGCACTCAGAAGGGGCGAACACTCAGACGGTGAGCGTCACGCCCCATTGCGCGGTCCAGGCCTCGCCCGGAGCCAGGCGGCGCAGCCCGCGGCCCGAGTTGAAGGCCTCGGCGGGTGCCGACATCGGCTCGAGGGCGACTACGAGCTCCTGTCCGGGGTAGTTCGTGTTCGTGTAGGCCTGCAGGTAGTCCAGCCCCGGGCCCTGCCACAGTGTGACGGTGCGGCCGTCGGGGGCGGAGAGGGTGCTGTGCACGCGTCCGTCCTCCTCGCGCCGGAGCGTGGCGAAGCCGGTGTCGAGCTGCACGTCGCCGAGGCGTCGGGGTGTGCGCAGGTCCGTGCCATCCGACACCGGCGACTCGCCGATCGGCAGCAGCCGGTCATCGGTCTCGAAGAAGGTCTCGGCGGGGATGTGCAGGAGGAGCTGCCTCGGGTCGGCCCCGGAGATCGTGAGGAAGGGATGCGTGCCGAGCGCGACGGGCGCCGCCTCCTGAGAGCGGTTCACGATCGTGTGCTCGGCCGTGATGCCGTCGGCCCCGAGCGTGTAGCGCACGCTCGTCTCCAACAGGTAGGGGTAGCCGATCTGCGGCACCACGTCGGCGCGCAGCAGCACGGTCGCATCGTCCTGCTCGGCGATCTCGTAGGCGCTGTAGCGCAGCAGCCCGTGGATCGCGTTGTTCAGCTTGGGCTCGGTGATCGCCAGCGCCCTGGTCTCCTCCCCATCGATCCAGATGCCGTCGCGGATCCGGTTCGGCCATGGCACGAGCACGACCCCGGAGCAGGCGGGCGCAGGGCGATCCTCGGGATAGGGCGGGACGACCGTGGTGTCGCCGACGATCAGGTGCCGGAGGGACGCTCCGACCTGCGAGATCTGCGCGCGGACGCCATCCGCCTCGAGGTGGACCTGGACGCCGGTCGGAGTGGTCATGCCGCCATCGTAGAGCGGCGGGGTGACGCGGTGGGTTCCCAGGTGACTCGGGTAGACTCGCTCGGTCGGCTTCGGGCGACCGTGCCCTCCGGGATCCCCGGCGGATGCGGTGCTGCGATTTGTGTGTGAGCCCAGGGGCCGATGGTGAGTTCGGCGGACATCGCCGAGCGCTTCATCCATCACATGAATGGCCCCCGGCCGACGACTGCCCGGGTATCCCCGCGCCCTACGAGGGCGGCGGGGTGCTGTTCTCGTGCGAGAACCAGACAAAGGACATACCCGTGCCCAAGAATCACAAGCCCAAGGGCGGACGCCCCTCGGCGAACTTCGAGCCGCGCTACGCGAAGAAGACCTCCTTCCACGACCGTCACAACCCGGGGCGCCCGGCGCGCGACGGCGACTCCGGCCGCGGCGTCGCCGACCGTGCAGACCGGTACGGCCGTGCCGACGCGCGTCCGGCCCGTGACGATCGTGGCGGTCGCTTCGATCGCGACGCGCGTCCCTCCCGCGACGACCGCGGCGGTCGCTTCGACCGTGACGCCCGTCCGGCCCGCGACGACCGCCGCGCGGATGCCCGCCCCGGCAGCCGTTCGCCCGGACACCGCGGCTACCGCGCCGAGCCGGCCGCCGGCGATCGCGAGCCGAAGCGCCGCTGGTCGGCGCAGGAGAGGGCAGGACGCGACGAGTCCCGCTCGATCCGCAACCGCGCCGAGTCGGGCCGTGTCGATGCCCCGCACCGTCGCGACGACCGTCCGCGTTTCGACCGCGACGACCGTCCGCGCCGGGACGACCGGACCGAGCGTCCGCGTTTCGACCGGACCGAGCGTCCGCGTTTCGATCGTGATGACCGTCCGCGTCGGGATGACCGGGCCGAGCGTCCGCGCTTCGACCGGGCCGAGCGTCCGCGTTTCGACCGTGACGACCGTCCGCGCCGGGACGACCGGACCGAGCGTCCGCGCTTCGACCGTGACGACCGTCCGCGCCGTGATGACCGGATGGACCGTCCGCGTTTCGACCGCGATGACCGTCCGCGCCGGGATGACCGGGCCGAGCGTCCGCGCTACGACCGCGATGACCGTCCCCGTCGCGACGACCGCCCGCGTCGTGACGACCGTCCGCGTCGCACCGACGGCCCGAGCCGCAGCGACTGGAACCGCACCGCGGACCGCGCGCCGAAGCAGGACCAGCTCGAGGACGTCGTGCACGAGCGCCTGGCCGCGCAGACCGTGCAGGCCGCCGAGGTCGCGGATGTGACCTTCGGCGACCTCGGGCTCGGATCCAACATCGTCGAGATCCTGACGAACATGGGCGCCGAGTCGCCGTTCCCGATCCAGGCGGCGTCGATCCCCGCCGTGCTCCAGGGCCGCGACGTGCTCGCCCGCGGGCGCACCGGATCCGGCAAGACCATCGCCTTCGGCGCCCCGCTCGTGGAGAGCATCCTGCAGTCGCAGAAGGGCAAGAAGCGCGAGTTCGGCCGCACCCCGCGGGCGATCATCCTCGCTCCGACGCGTGAGCTCGCCCTGCAGATCGACCGCACGGTGCAGCCGATCGCGCGCAGCGTGGGCCTGTTCACGACCCAGATCTACGGTGGCGTGCCGCAGGCGCGCCAGGTGGGTGCGCTGAAGAAGGGCGTCGACATCGTGATCGGCACGCCCGGTCGCATCGAGGACCTGATCAACCAGGGCAAGCTCGACCTCTCCGACGTGCGGATCGCCGTGCTGGACGAGGCGGACCACATGTGTGAGCTCGGCTTCGTCGAGCCGGTGCAGCGGATCCTCCGGCACACCGGAGAGGGCAGCCAGAAGCTGCTGTTCTCCGCCACGCTGGACCGCGAGGTCGCCGCGCTGGTGGACGAGTTCCTCGTGGACCCGGCCGTCTTCGAGGTCGCCGGCGAGACGCAGGACTCGGGCACGATCGAGCACCGCGTGCTCGTCATCGAGCACCGCGACAAGGCGGAGATCCTCACGTCGCTCGTCGATCGCGACGGACGCACGCTGGTCTTCTCCCGCACCCGCGCCTATGCCGAGCAGCTCGCCGAGGTCTTCGAGGACGCGGGGATCCCCGCGGTCTCGCTGCA
>NZ_NCKN01000031.1 GCF_002257455.1 Microbacterium sp. 13-71-7 | reverse complement strand
CTCCCACTACACGGCGTATGTCGCAAAGTTCGGGGCATTGAACCGTGGCACGCTCGTCGAAGGTCGCCCTGATGAGGAGACCGGACTTCCGGCGCTGTCCTGGCGGAACCCGCCCATGGGAGGCTTCCGGAAAGACCCGGACTCCGCGCTCGTCATGGCGTTGGAGACGTTCTCGCAGGACACCGGCCAAGCCCAGCCAGCGCCCATCCTGCTGCACCGGGTGAACATCCGACCTGAACCCGTCGCCCACGCCGACACACCCGCGGAAGCCCTCAGCATCTGCCTGGGCGAGACGGGACGTGTCGACCTGGACCGCATCGGTGGACTGCTGCGCACTGGAGACCCGCGCGGTGCGCTCGGCGACCTGGTGTTCGATGACGGAATCGAGCTCGTCCCCGCAACCGAGTACCTCTCCGGGAACGTGCGCGCGAAACTGGCGGACGCCGAAACGCGAGGTGACGGGCGTGCGGCTGCCGCGTTGCGCGTGGTTGTCCCCGCCGACCTTGGCCCCCTGGACGTACGAATCGACCTCGGCTCCCCGCTAGTGAGCACGGCAGACCTCACCCAGTTCGTCTCCGAAGTGTTCGGGTCGTACGCGAGCGTCCACCACACACCTGTGACCGGCCACTGGGAGGTCAGCGGCGGTCGCCCTTCAGCGCAGGCCGCCGTGGATTACGGCACCCCCGATGTGAGCCCGACCCAGCTTCTGCAGGACGCCCTCAACTCGCGTGTGCCGGAGGTCACCGACCAGGTCTGGAACAGCGAACGGGGCCGCTGGGACAACGTGCGCAACTTCCAGAAGTCTGCAGCAGCAGCGGAGAAAGTGGAGGTCATCCGCACCCGGTTTCGCTCCTGGGTGTTCGAGGACGGAACTCGCGCCGAGCGAATCTTGCGCACCTACAACGACCTGTTCAACGCGTACGTGCCCCGCACCTACTCGGGTGCCGGCCTCACCTTCCCCGGCCTCTCCCCGGACGTGACCCCGTGGCCTCACCAGCGTGCGGCAGTGGAACGCATCGTCAGCAGTCCACGGACCCTCCTCGCTCACCCGGTCGGGGCTGGGAAGACACTCGAGATGCTGATGGGTGCGCGCACCCTGAAGCAGTTCGGTCTTGCGAACAAGCCGCTCATCGTGGTTCCCAACCACCTGCTTGAGCAGGTCGCAAGGGAAGCGCACCAGGCGTTTCCCGCCGGGCTGTTCCTCATCGCCACCAAGGATGACCTCGCCCGCGGTGCGCGGCGGCTGTTCGCGGCACGGTGCGCGACCGGTGAATGGGATGCCGTCATCATGACGCACGCCGCGTTCGGGGCCATCCCCGTACACCCGGACAGTGAGCGTTCGTGGCTCGGCTCTCAGAAGATGCAGTTGCGGACGGCTCTGATGAGCGCGAACGGGAACGCCGGCCCGAAAGCCATCGCCCGCGCCATCCGCGGGTTGGAGGGACGTATCGGCAAGCTGCGCTCAGGGGTTGCCGACGCTGACACCATCTGGTTCGAGCAGCTGGGCGTCGACTACATCATGGTGGACGAAGCTCACCTGTACCGCCGCCTGTCAACGAACAGCACCTCCCGCGACAACGGAATGGGGGCGGGAGCCTCGAAACGGGCCACCGACCTGCTGCTGAAGGTGGAAACCTTGGCCGCTCGCCGACCTGTTGGCGCCCCGGTGTGCGCGCTCTTC
Organism: Microbacterium sp. 13-71-7; assembly: GCF_002257455.1. Taxonomy (GTDB): domain Bacteria; phylum Actinomycetota; class Actinomycetes; order Actinomycetales; family Microbacteriaceae; genus Microbacterium. The sequence continues at coordinate 23,459 of NZ_NCKN01000031.1, read as the reverse complement.
ACCGGCACGCCCTGGTCGAACACGCTCGCCGAGACATGGGTGTGGCAACGGTACCTGCAGCCGGATGCGCTGGAAAGCCTGGACCTTCTCTCCTTCGACGCCTGGACGGCGATGTTCGTCGATTACGCCACGAACATCGAAGTGGCCCCTGACGGAGCGAGCTTCCGCATGCAACGGCGTCCGGTCGGGATTGTGAACACCCCCGAGCTCAAAGCGATGCTCGCCGAGGTCGCCGACATCCTCGACCCCGCGGAACTCGGCCTGAAGGTTCCGTCCCATGAAGTCCGCACCGAAGTTGTGGCGCCCACGCCAGGGCAGCGAGCTTTCGTGCAGGACCTCGCCGTGCGTGCTGAGAACATCCGGCAGAAGACCGCCGACAAACGCGGAACCCGCCGAGGTGAGGTCGTTGACGACTCGATGCTCCTGGTCTGCAACGACGGCCGGAAAGTCGCCCTCGACCCCTGCCTCGTTGGCCTGGAGGAGGCATCCGCGAAGCTCACACGTACCGCCGAGCTCATCGCGGAGGCTTACCACGAGAACGCCGCACGCACATTCCCCGGCTCGCGCACCCCGGGTGCCTTCCAACTCGCGTTCCTGGACCTGGGGACACCGAAGCCCGGCTCTGCCAGCAGCTACGGTCGTCTGCGCCGCGAGGTCGTCGCCCGCGGCGTGCCGGCGCACAAGGTCCGGTTCGTGCATGAGGCCACCACCGACAAAGCGCGTGCGGCTCTGTTCGCCTCCTGCCGGGACGGTGACGTGGCACTCCTCATCGCCTCCACCAGCAAAGCCGGCATGGGAACGAACGTGCAGTCCCGCCTCACGCACCTCTGGCACGTGGACGCTCCCTGGCTGCCGTCCGAGGTCATCCAACGTGAGGGACGCGCTATCCGCCACGGCAACCACGCCGAGCACGTGAAGGTGACGCGCATGGTCAGCGAGGGCACCTTCGACGCCTACACCTGGCAGGCGCTGGAGCGGAAGAGCCGGTCCTTCGACGCTCTGTACGCGACCCGAGCTTCGGCCCGGAACATCGACGACATCTCCGCGGCAACCATGTCATACGGTGAGGTGAAAGCGCTCGCGTCGGGGAACCCTCTGCTGCTGGAGCAGGCGAACGCGAACTCGGCCCTTGCCCGCCTGCAGCTGATGAAGGCCGTGCACATGCAGTCGGTCCGGAAAGCGGAAGCGGAAGCCGACAGCTTTGACGCCCGCGCCGCCAACCTGGAACGCCGCACCGGGCACCTCCGTGAGGCACTGCCGGACGTGACCGACGATGCGAGTGTCGCGCGCTTGGAGCGGGTCGTCGCCCACCACAAGGCACGGGAGCGCGGCTACCCACCGCGGGCACCCTGGCGCGGTCTTGACGTCAGCCTGTCCGAGGACGCCGGAAAGCGCATCTCTGAGGTAACCCTCTCGCATCACTACCGGACCCTGCACACCGTCGCGATAGCTCCGGCGCTCGCCCGCCGAACGCCTCAGGTCATCGCCGAGTACATCGCTGAGACCGCGAACCGTTTCGTCGACACCATGGCGTTGCACATCGAACGAAACACCGCGGAGGCCGAACGCCTGCGAGGCAAGGCCGACGAAGCCCGATACACCGCCGCCACCACCGTCTTCCCGGACGAGGCAGCGCTGTTGGATGCAGCCGCGGCCGTTGGCCGCATCGACGCGCTCATCGCCGCCGAGGCGTCCCCGGAACCAGTCGCGGTGTGACCGGCATGGGGTACATGACACGCATGAGCGATTTCAACGAGTCCACTGTCCGCCGCGACGCCGCCGGACGGTTCGACGGCAAGGAGCACAGCGCGCCCGAGGCGACCTTCGCTGCACAGTACGTTGACGGGGCACGAACGGACGGCGTCGACCGCGTCTACACCGACGGCGCCCCGCAGCCCTGAGCGGAGCGGCACCCGGACCATGTCTTCGACCATGACACCGAACGTTGGGAGGTCCCCGTCGCGGCCGAGGGCGGTGCGCCCGGGAAGCCTTCGGCCGCTGCGTTGCGGGATGCCGGCCCCGAGGTCCTCGACGACGGGCCTGACGGACGGTTCACCGTCGAAGTCCGTTAGCCCGTCGCCGCGAACCCGCGACCGCCGCGCATGACAACACCGTGAGCTTCAACAGCACGCCCCTCCGCGGTGACATCTTTCAGACGCCGGCCGGGACCGTCTTCACCGTCCGGCAGCGCCGAAAGCGCGCCTCCGGGGTCATCGAAGTGCTGCTCGTTTCCTTGAACGGCGCATCACGATGGGTCGACACGGTAGACCTCGCCGAGAAGTACACGCCGGTCGAGTAGCACCGTCACGGCGTACGAGACCGCAGGTACTCCGTCGCATCCGCCAGCTCGGTGAAACGGCCTCCGAACGCGTACAGCGGCTTCATGTACGCCTTCCGGGCGGGCTCCGGGTAGGACGGGAACGCCCCGCGCGGGTACTTCAGCAGGCGCGGGTCCAGGCAGGCAAACACCCCGCGGTCGCTTTTTGCACGCACCAGGCGACCTTTCGCTTGCTCCTCCAGCAGCGCGGCGTCAGCGACGTAGACGAAGTTCGCCGCCGCCCACCGGTCCAACCCGCGTTCCATCAAGGACTCCACACGTGCATCGTCGATGGGGTTCCCAGGCTTGCGGGGGATACGGTCCAACACCACCAGAGAGCACGTCTCACCGGGGGCGTCAATGCCCGTCATCATGCTGCGAGTGCCGACAAGCACCGAGGAGTGGTCTTCCCTCCAGACGCTCACCACGCTCGCGGCGTCAGCGTCCCACTGGGAATGCACCGTCAGGTTCGTGCGCTCCCGGAGCGCTTTCACGTACGCCTGCCCAGCCTTCGCTGTCGCCGCCAGAATCAGCGCTGACCCGCCGTTGGCGCTCGTCAGCTCCACAATCTGCCCAGTCGCCCACAGTGCGTGCCTGGACGTGTCGAAGCGACCGCTGGTGAGCAGCGCGTCGCGGTGGGTGATGCCTGACGGGATGTAGAGGGCTGAACGTTCGTGAGCTTCAGTGAACGGTGACTCGTACTCGACGGTCTGAGCGGCGATGCCGACCTGCACCGGGAAACCGGTGGGGAGCGTCGCCGAAACGCACGCGACCCCCAGGGCTACCGGGGCACCGGTGAGCTCGTCCGTGCGAGTGAACAGGTTGTGCCGGAGCTTCATTGCCACATCGACGGGGGAGGACTTCGCCGCCACACCCCAGTCACCGCTTTCGAGGTACCGCGCTTCGCCGGACCGGTGCTGGGATACGGATGCGACCGCGGCGCAGAAGTCGTTGACGACACCTTCGGCGCGCATGGCGGCCAGGGCGGTGCGCCCATTCACGGACGCCTTGCTGCCCGCAATCGCCTTCCCGGCTTTCCGGGCCCACGCGGGAAGGACGTCGCTGAGGGTGCCCAACGGGTTCTCGTCCTCTTGGAGACGCAGCTGCTCATCACGGCCCAGCGTGCCACGCAGGGCGTTGCTGAGTGCGTCCGCAAGCTGTCGCCCCTCGTGCGCGAACACCGCCTGTTCGTCGGCGGCCATCACGCCTTTGAGGGCTCGGCTCACCCCGTGAACACGGGAGGCGGATACCTCCGCAGCACCTTGCTTGCGGACCTCGTCCGGCAGGGCGTGGGCTTCATCGACAAGGATGTGATGGAAGACTCCGTAGTTGATGTTGCCGCTGACGACCGGAACACCTTTCGCAGCCTGAATGGCGAGGAGGGTGTGGTTCACGACGACGATGTCAGCTTCGGCGACCCGTTCGCGGGCGCTGACGACCTTGGGTGTCAGCCAGTAGTCGTCGGCTCCGGTCGCTTCCGCCGAGGTCGCCGAGACATGCGCCCATTCCGCTGTCGTGAAGGTGAGGCCGCAGGAGTGTCGGTCACCGGGGGCATCAGGCGCCTGGTATTGCAGAAGGCCCCAGAGGACGAGAGAGCGGAGCAACCGCCAGTCCGCGCCCTGCAAGTCCTGGTCGTTCACCCGCGACCGGGATGCCTTCTGCACGGAGGTGATGAGCGCGTCAACGCTGTGCGGCTCATCCTCCAGCCCGGCGAGGAGGCAGCCGGCCGCAATCAGCTTGCGGGGGTCGAGGTAGTTGTTCGTGCCTTTCAGGACGGCGACGCCGAGGTCCACCCCGGCGAGCTCGCGGACAGCCTGCTGCATCACAGGTGCGTCCTTCTCCAGCACCTGCTTCTGCAGGCTGAGCGACTCGGTGCTGATGAGCACACGCTCGCCGTTGAGGCACCGCTCTGCGGCGGCAGAGAGGAGCGCGAGGGCTTTCCCAGACCCGGTTGGCAGTTGCAGGGAGGCAGCCTCGTACTCACGCAGCGCCGCTGAGATACGGCGGGTTCCATCCACCTGCATCTCACGGGCTTCGGCGTTCCCGTTCGTGATGATGTGGACGGAACGGGCAAGGACGTCGAGGGCGGATGAGGGGGCGCGGGTCATGAATGGCCTATGCGCGCCGAGGTCAGCCTCGCAACTGCATGAGGCAGAAGATGAGCAGGAGTTGAGCGGCCGCGAACAGCAGGGGCAGAACGACATCGAAACGGCGGTAGGAAGGCGTCCCCGTCGCAGGGAAGGCCTTCCGGACTCGCCGGCGGACCAGAATCCCTCGCACGCTCGCGTAGCGGTCGAGGGTGAGCCCGGAGCCTTCGCGGCCGCGCGTGTCGAACGTCTCGCCGAGCCGACCGGCTGTGAACTCGATGGTTGCGGTCTCACGGGCGATGAACGGCATGAACACGCTGAGGCTGACTGTGGCGCTCAGGACGGCTAAGAGCACGAGCGGGTCACCGAACCCGAAGCCGAGGAGCATGACGTTTGCCACGAAGAACACGGACATGACGAGGGTGTGCGCGAGACGCGCCAGGGATGCGTTCATACGACTCCTATGCGTGCGTGCGTGCGTAGGGGCAGGGGGCAGCGAGAAGGCCCCGGAGTACTCTCCGAGGCCTTCTCTGGGGGGATGTTCAGGCTCCCGCGCCCGCGGACCTGAACACCGGCTTACTCGACGTCAGGCTTACCCTCGACGTCCGCCGCAGCAACCGCAGCCACGGAAGCCGACTTGCGGTTCCGGTAGATGAGGTAGCTGACAGCACCGGCAATCACGAGCAGCAGCGCGCCGCCGCCGATGTAGAACGGCGTGTAGTCGATGGCTCCGCCGGTGGCGAGGACCTTCTTGCCCTGCAGGCCTGCGGTCTCGTTCTGGTCACCGCACTCACCGTGGCTGACCAGGCGGCCGTCCTTGTCGTAGAGCTTCTCGACGAAGTACAGCTGCTTGGACGGGTCGCCGTTGTAGACGTAGCCCTGCGTGGTCTTGAGCTCCAGCGGCTTCTCGGCCGTGTACAGCCCGCCCTCGAGGTTGTCCGCGACAGGGAGAGTGGCGACGGCAGCCTCGCAGACCGGGGCAGCGCCCTTGTCGGTGAGGAACACGTCGACCTCGCTCTTGCCGCCTTCGGGCACCCAACCGACAGCCTTCACGGTGTCGTTCACGGCGATGCCGTTCTCGACATCGGTGATGTTGGAGCCGTCAGTAACAGCCTTGGTGGTGACATCGACGACGAACGACGTCTCCGTGAGGATGCCGCACTCGCCGGCCTTGATGAGCTCCGGCTTCTTGCCTTCGCCGGGGTTCGACCACAGCTTCTCGACCCACAGAACCTTGGCGTAGTCGTCGACCTTCACGTCAGCGGACGGGTAGGACCCGGTCTTAGTGACGATGGTAGGCGTCTTCGTGCCGTCGTAGAGGCGGTTCTTGTCGGTGCAGACCCAGGACAGGTCGCCGGCTTTGGTGCCCGCAGGAGCGTCAACAACCTTCTTGCCGGTGCCGTCGTCCTTAGTCGGGACGGTGTAGGCCTCGAACGTCAGCTGTGCGCCGCCGTCCGGGAGAGTGTCCCCGACGATAGCGGTGTCCTTGATGACGCCACCCTTCTTCGTACCGGGCTGAGCCTGCGTCTTCACGCTGGGCTGCAGGATGTCCTGCATCTCAGTCGGGACGCCGAAGTCGTCCTTCCACGCCTTCACCAGGTTTGGGTTCTCCTGGTCCTGCGGGCGAATCTCCCACTGCCAGACAATCTTGCCCTCGCCGGTCGCCGGTGCCTTCACACCGTCCGGAATCTCGAGCTTGCCAGGAGAGGTCGCGGTGACGTCCACAGAGCCGAGAGGCTTCGCGTAGGACGGCACATCCTGAGACGGCTTGATGCCACCCTCGGGGATGTCAGCCTTGGGCACGTAGTAGGCGGTGCCGTGGAACTTGACCGGGTTGTTCTTGCCTGGGCCGCTCTCGCCGCCCTGCAGCCACATGCCGTTCGCGGAGACAGTCAGGGTGTCCTTCGCGACCTCGCTGAGCGCCACAGCAGGCTTGGTCACCTGCGACACCGCGGAGATGTCCGACGGGACCACACTCGACTCGTTCTTCGCACCGAACTTGTCGGTGAAGTTGTACGGGCTCGGGATGTAGTTCTGCGTTCCCGCGTCCTGCGCGCTGGAGTCGATGGCCCAGACGTAGGTGTACCAGCCCGGGGTCGTCGCCTTGTCCTGTGAGGTGACCGAGTACGGCACGGTCGGGCCCGTCGCGAGGTCAGTGGTGACCTCCATATGGCCGGCGACCGGGGCATCCGCGGGAGGTGTGTCCAGCGGGTTGGCCGCCGGGTCGCTCGCGAACCCACCGTAGACGGTGCCCGTCGCGTGAACGGGGGCGTAGTTACCCTTCGACGACTTGAACCAGTCGTTGTTGAGCCCGGTGGCGTCCGCGACCGTCGAGAAGTTCACGATGTCGCTGAACGCGTCGCCGACGTTCAGGTAGCGGGTGGCCGTTGTCGTCAGCACCGGCTGAAACTTCACGGAACGGTCGGTCGGGTCCGAACCGTTGACGTGGAAGTTCGACTGGCCCGGCTGGGAGCCGATGGCGCGCGCGGTGCGCTGGACACCCCCGCCGTAGTCGAGGATGCGGAGTTCGCCTGGCCAGACGTCACCGGCACCAACCTGGAAGTCGCCCTCGCCGGAAATCTTGTACGGGGCGCCATCCTCGGTCGGAGGCACACCGTGGACCGCGTAGGCGGTGCCCTCGGTCGCGCCCGTGAGGGTGTTCGTACCCGTCAGGTCGAACACGCCGTTAGTGAGCGTGATGGTGCCAACCGCTCCGGCCGAGCCCACCATGGTCACGGTGCCGACATAGTTGTTCTGCGGGTTGACGTCGAAGCTGAGCGTGCCCGACCCACCCGAGACGGGGGCGCCACCGATGGTGATGCCCTGCGACTGCTGCCACATGCTCGTGGCGAGGGCGTCGACGTTCGCATTGCCGCCCGTGTAGCTGAGCGACTCACCCAGCCCACCCGTCTTCAGGTAGGCGTCCATTGCGACGTAGGCTGCGGCTGCCGTCTCCGGGTCGCCCGAGTCGCCCCAGGTGCTGAGGATGTAGTTCATGCGGCCAAGGTCGTCCGCGTTGGCGTCCTTGGAGTTCGTGACCGCCGGGTTTGCCGGCAGGTAGCTCACGACGTTGTCGGCGATGGGGTTCATGCCCATCGGGACATCCAGTGAGCTGTCGACGCAGAAGACGTTGCCATAGCCGTCCTGCACGAGCGCACCGATGAAGCCGTATGTGCCCTGAATACCGGGGCCAACTCCCACGGCCTGGGCGGCAGGGGCAGTGATGATGCCTCCCGCGCCGACGACCGCGAGGACGCCCACAGCGGACGCGAGCCTCACCCCGCGAGTCTTGTTCTTGTCCTTCATGTGCCTGTCTCTCTCCTTGTCGAGCACCAGTCCGTCAGTACCCTGCAAAAACACGCCACCCAGCGGCATGCTCAGCGGGGCGGACCTGGGTTCGGTGCTCCTGACACCGGCCGAGCGGGGTGCTGAGCGCGCTGGGGGATTGCGCTCGGACACCCCGCTCGCTCTGGGGAGGAGACAGGACCTGGGTCCGCACGAAGTACCCTGCAAAAACACCCCCGTAAACGGCATGCGCGAGCGCAGAGGCGGCAGGTTTTAGGGGTCAGGCGTCGCCGTTCAGTGCAGCAGGCCGCGCATGAACCGGGTATGACGCAGACACGAAACGGGGCCTCGAGAAATCAATCTCGAGGCCCCGTTTCTGTTGCGCGAGGGTCGCTCACTCAGGAAGAGGGGAAGCAGGCAGTGTCACCAGCCTCCGGTGCACTCCCAGCTGACGCCCCAGCCGTAGCCGGGGACCTCGTACACGTTGTGCGAGCTCGCCGAATCCGGGTAGCGGATGACGCTTCCGTAGCTGGCCTCCTGGGAGCCGGGCTCGCATGCGCCACCCTTGGTACCGACGTTCGCCGGGGCCCAGTTGCTGCCGCCACCGGTGCTTCCGCCACCAGTGCTTCCGCCACCGCCGGTGCTACCGCCGCCGCCAGAGTTGCCGCCGCCACCGGAACCGCCGCTCCAACCGCCGCCATCGGAGCCACCGCCGCCGCTCCAACCGCTGTCCGAACTGCCGCCGTCGCCACCACTCCAGCTGTCGTCCGAATAGCCGCCGTCGCCACTACCGCCGCCGCCGTTCGCGGCTTCCTCCTGAGCCTGCTGCTGCTGACGAGCGGCCTCAGCCGCCTGCGCCTGCTCAGCTGCCACGGCAGCATCCTGAGCAACCGACGCAGCCGCCACCGCCGATGCGTACGTGGTGAGCGCCTTGACGCGCGCAGGTGTGTCGCTCAACTTGCCCTTGAGGGCCGTTACCGCAGCAGTCAGCGCTGCACTCTGCGTCGGCGCCTTCGGGTACGCGGAGACCAGGGTTGCGCCCTTCGTCTGAGCGCCCTTCACGAGCGCCTCGATGTCATCGGACAGCTTCTTCGACACCGCTTCGATGGCGTCCTTGTTGGCGGTGTACTTCTTGATGTCGGCGTTGAGGGCGTCCGTGGCCTTCTTGTTCGCGGCCGTGCCCGCCTGCAAGCGCGTCACGTCATCGCCGGTCTCGTCCTTGATGCTGACCGGCGTCGCCGTCAGCTTGGTGAGGGTCGGGTGCTTCGCATCGATACCGAGCGCCTTCTGCATGGCGATGATGTCGGCGCTGAGCGTCGTGAGGGGCTTCGCGTCAGCGACAAGGCTCGCAGTGAGCTTCGAGCTCATCGCCCCATACGACGTCACGTCCTTGGCCGCCTGTTCGCGAGCCGAGTTCAGCTCGGCAAGCGTCTTGTCACGGGTCGCAGACGCCGCGTTACCGGCCTTCACGGACGCATCCTCGGCCGATGCAGCGCTGGCGACAGTAGAGGCGTGGGCAATTGCAGGGGCGGCGGTGACGGTACCGCCGACCACGACAGCAGCGGCGACGGCAATGGCAATCCATGCCTTCCTGCTGAAGCGCTTCGGCTTGACAGCGACGGCATCCGTTGCCGTGCTATCGGGAGTGCTGCTGGGGGTGGTCATGGTGTCCTCCGGGGAAGATGTTCGAGTACGACGAGTAACCCGTCTCGCGGGCTGAGACGTACATGCGCGGTCTTCCACAAGCAGGTGCGACATCGCCCAACAGGTGCAAGTGTATCCGTTGGGCATCATGGCGTTTTTGCAGGGTACGAGGCATGACTGCCGTTGTTGTCGAAGGTCCCCTCGCTCAGCCGAAGCACCCGGCGGGGGAGCGCTGGCGGTTCGTCTTCGCATCAGTGGAGAACGTCATCTACGCGGACAGCATCGCCGAGCTCGTCGACGTTCTTCTCCCCGGGCATGCCGAAGCGGACGCCGCGTCACAGCTGGTGAGCCGAGTGGAGATGCTCGAGGTGATTGCCAGCCAACGCCAGGCGCTCATCCTTGCCGACGAAGGCATCGACGGATTCAACGAGGACGAGCTCAACATCATGCTCGCGACGAAGGGTGAGCCCCTCGACATCGACGCATGGAACCCGGCGACGCCGCTGCTGGTGCTGGCAACGAACTACGCGCCGTACACCGACGTCTCCTTGCCGGCGGGCACCGTCATCTGCCTCGACCCGCGCACGGAACTGACATTCATCGCCGCGCTGCAAGCGCTCGGGACTGGCGAACTCTTCGTTTCGGCGTGAGGCTCGGGGTCTGCAGGAGGCTGCACCACCACGCTGTAGATTCTTGCCGTGCCAATCAAAGACTCGCCCCTCAATTCGCTCTACGCCGCGTTCGCCGAGTTCGTCACGGAGAAATGGGATGCGTCCGAATGGATTTCCTTCGGCCAGGAGACCGGGACCCTGGATGAAATCAACGCTCATGACCGACTCCTGCGGTCGCTGAGCTTCGGCGATGATGACTACCCCTTGGCCGTCCGGGAAGTTCTTCCCCGTGTCATCCCCGAGGCAGCAGCGGACAAGACCCTTGCAGCACAAGCTGACGTCGTAGCTGATTTCGCGCCCGAGCTTCCCGCCTTCCGGCTGTCACCGCGAACACGGCGAAGGTTCGAAACGCTCTTGAGAACCCTCCACGAGGCTGGACTCGTGCCTGAACTCTGGGAAGTCGATGCCGCACAGGTTTGGGAGAGCGCGGGTGGGCAGCAGAAGGCTGGCGCCATCACACGGGACCAAGCGGTGCCGCCGCAGGAGGGCAAGGGCGGGGTTCCGGTTCCGACTGTTCAGCATGAAGCGGCTGCTATTGCGTCTGAGGGTACCGAGGCGACGACGTCAGTAGGTCAAGTTCGGTCACCAAGCGTGTCACCGTCCGGCGAAGATGACTCGCCAGCCGCGAACGTCTTTCTCGTGCATGGGCGAGACGCCCCCATGGTGAACAAAGTTCAGGTGCGCGTACACGAGATGACCGGCCTGATGCCGGTGTCGCTCGCTGACCAGGTCAGCGGCGGTGACACGGTCATTGAGAAGTTCGAACGCTACGCCGCCGATTCCAGCGTCGCCTTGATACTGCTGACGCCTGATGACTTCGGAGGAGTCGCTGGCGAGACGTCACAGCCTCGCGCGAGACAAAATGTCGTGTTCGAGTTCGGTTACTTTGTTGCGAAGCTCGGGCGCAAGAAAGTCATCGCACTCAACGACGGCGTGGAGCTTCCCTCGGACCTCGCAGGCGTCGTGTACGTCTCGCTTCACACGACCAACTGGATGACGACATTGCGCAAAGAGCTTCGCGCGGCAGGCGTGCCCATCATCGACTGAGCATTGTGGGCTCCGGTGGGTCAGCGCAAACCCTCGCTGGCCTGCTACTCAGCGGGCTATTGCTTTGCCCGGGCCATCGCTTTGCTCACGGCTTGACTGCGACGGTAGACGAATGGCGGGCAGCATTGGCCCGCGCGAAGCCCGAGAGAGGCTTCCCCGTCTCCGGGTCGACCTCCCACTCTTCGAGCGCACGCTTCTGCGCCCCATACTTCGGCTTCTGCTCCTTGAGCACCTCGACGGGCTCACCGTCGTCGCCGTCGATGCGGGGGACCAGGCGAGCAATCTGCGCCGCCGTCGGTTCTGGATGCGACGTCTTCGGGAACCCCCGTCGCTCCGCCTCAGCGATGTAGCGCTCCAACGGCGCGTAGTAGCCCTTGAACACCACAGGCTCCTGCCCGTCAAGGTGAGCAAGCCCCACACCTCGGGAGAGCCGGTCGTTCTGCGCGATGTGTGCCGGAACGTCGGGGACCTTCTCCGGTGTCCGGAAAGCGTGTCCCTTCTCCGCCTGAGATGGGTTCACGCCGAGCATCTCCCGGTGTGGCAGGTTGCCTTTCAGCTTTGTGGAGAACCCGTAGCGCTCGTTTGGTTGCTGGGTGAGGTAGTCCACACGGATTCCGGCGGCACGGTAGACGGCGGGGATGGTGGAGAGGGCCGTCGCGAGCAGCTTCGATTCGAGGATGTCCTGTTGCATCTTGACGAACTCCGGGAGCTCCTTCATCTCCTTGGTCAGCCCAGAAGGCAACGGGTCCGCGGTGAGCAACGCCGCAAGCTCATCGGCGACGAGCAGCAACGGCGGGTTCGCGCGGCGAACATCCGCGGGAAGGTCCTGCCATTTCGAAGCGCCGTACTCGGAAAGCAGGGCACCACGACGGGAGCCTTCCTCGGCGACGAGCTTCGCGACGGTGACGGCCTGGGCGACCGAGTCGCACCCCCACATGTGCTCCTTCACGTACGGCTTCGCCCACGCGAAGTCGGTCGCCTTGTCGGAGGTGTTGATAAGCGCGAGCTCCCACCCTCGCGCGAGGGCGCTGAACACAAGGCACTGGGTCCTGACCGATTTTCCGCTTCCCGCCAGCCCGACGGTCAGAGTCCCCACGGCGTCGTCGAAGCTGACCTGAACGGGGATGTTCGGAGCGCCCCGGCCACCAAGTGCGACACCTAGCGGCAGCCTCCAGAGGTCCTCATCCAGCACATTCGGCCGAGGCGGCAAGGACGCGAAATCGAACTCGTAGACCGGCTCGAACGCCGGCGGCTCAGCGGGTACGACTTCGCCTGTCAGCTTCGCCGCGTCACCGGAGAAGTACCAGCCGAACTGCCCCAGAATCTCGGCGACCTCCTGCAACTTGTCGTCATGCTTGCTGGGGACATACGACGGCGGCAAGCCAAGCTCGAACCCACCGCCGGCACGCGGTTTCACCTGCACATCCCACGGCTTCACGCCCAAAGCGGTCGCAACCGCACCGCGGGCACGCCGAGCATCCAGGGTCATCCGCGACAGGGTCGCCGTCCCCAAGTACGGCTCGAACTTCGTCAGGTAGTAGCCGGCGTGCTGCGGGTCGCTCTCCAGTTGCGCCGCGACCTTCTCGCCGTCGGCAGGTTTCGTGCCCGGTTGCAAGGCGACCTCACGGTAGTCACGACGGCTGGTCTTCTTGACCTGCGTCACTGCACTCTGCCGGTACAGGGTCAGCGTGCCCGTGTCCGGGTCGAACGACTGCACCATCCACCCGACGCCCTGCTCGCCGGCGGTGGCGAGCTTGTCGAGAACTGCCTGGACGTGGGCCTTGTTGTTCGCATCGAACCCAGGTCCTGGCTTGATGGGTAGGCGGTCGATAGCCATGGGCGCTCCTTCGGTGAGCGCAGGCAGGCGCGCTCACCGAGTACCCTGCAAAAACGTGCCGGTGGCCTACGCCTCCTCGTGCGCCTTCTGGATGACAGAAGCGACCGCCTGCGCACTCTCAAACGGCGACCCGGGGGCAGCCACAAGCTCGGCTGCGGCAGCATCGAACGCACGCTGGTTGTCCGTTGTCCGCCAGACGTTGAACGCACGCACCGCAGCGTCCACGAGCTTGCCGGTTACCGCCTCACCACCAGCCGCGTGCGCACCCAGGAGCGCCTTCCGGGCAGCGTTTACCGAGGCGCGCGGCAACGGCGAATGGAAGCCGATGCCAGCCAGTACCACGGCGTCCGCAGCGCCGCGGTATGAGCCCATCGCTCCGAGAAGGGCGTACGCATCGTCGGACGTCCACGAACGGAACAGGTCCAGCCACGTGTCGTCGATGTTCAGCTGCTCAGGCGTCGGTGTGCCGGCGATGAGGTCGAAGTACGCCTTCACGGCAGCGGCCGGGAGCGACTTGTCCTGCTCGTAGGCGGCGAGCATGGCCTTCCGCGTTGCCACATCGGGCACGCTGAGGTGCGGGAGCGACAGTGACTTCTGCAGCGCGTACGCCTGCAGGACACGCTTCTCGTGGCCCTTCGCGGTCTCGGTACGCTCACTGATGCGGGTGAGCTCGGAGATGTTCGTCAACGCCGCGTACTGCTCGGAGACATCACCGAGGGAGGTCGCCAGGTCGCCGGTGAGCGCCCCGTGCGTCTGCGCGTACGACTGGGTGACCCCCGTCCACGTCTCCCCGGCAGTGGCGTCAAAAGCGGTGTCCGCGGCAAGCTTCGACGGCATCCGCTTGACGATGTTGAAGATGGTGCCGTGAAGGGTCTTCACCGCCCACCCGACAACATGGGTGCCCGACGCAATCTGCCTGAGGTCCAAGCCCGCTGTTGGGCGAAGCAGGTCATCCGACCGCGCCGGACCCGGGTTCGACAGCACCAGCTGCTCCAGAACCTCCTCCAACCGCATCCGCAGCGCCTCGAACGTGTTCTCGTCCATCGCCCAGGCGTTCTTCTCACGCCAGGTGCGAATGGCGAACCGCACCAGGTCCAGAGCCGGGTCGAGCAGCAGGAACAGAATCTGCCGTTTCGCGTCCACGACCGGGTCCGCGCAGCCGTCGAAGTCCTCCAACTCCAGGTTGCGGAACCCCTGAGGGGAAACGGACTCGCGGGACCTCGGGGCAGTCCGGCTCCACTTCCCATCAGGGTGACGGAACAGGCGCCGTGACGCGCCATACCCGCCGTCCGGGGCATCACCCTCATACGTGAGTCGGATGTCCGCGGTCTCCCAGACGTACGTTGCCCGGTTGCCGGTCTCGGCGAGCACGTCCTCGGCGATGGCTTGGGCGCGTGCGTTGATGGGGTCTGCGGAAACGGAATGCAGGGTTTCGTAAGGCTTCACGTGGGTGTCGTGCGCGGTCGCCTTCGCCCACAAGCGACACAGGCCCAACACCCGCGGAGGTGCTCAAAAGGAGCAGCCGAGGCACTGGGGAGAGGGCGCCTCGGCTGCAGTCAGTGGGAGGCCTAGACGGCCTTCTGCATCCGGAGGGATGCTTGCTTGCGTGCCGCCACCTCGTCCGGTGACGTGCTCGCTTCCCTCAGGAACCGTGGTGGCAAGTCGACCTGCACGGGGGCGAAACGCTGCTTCAGGTCGGCGTAGTAGAACACCGAGCCGCGCAGGTTCCGGCGCTTGACCTCACCGGTGACCGGGTTCTCGGTGGTCTCGAAGAGGGCCTTCAGCGAATCCCAGTTCTGACCTGACCCGCCGGACAGGTACTCGGGCGCGGTCACACGGCGCATGGTGGTGGGGTTCTCGGCCTTGAACAGTTGCAACCCAGCCTGCGCCTCTTCCTCATCAGAGATGTGCCCGATGAGGCCACGAGAGAAGTATCCGCGCAGGCCGAGCTTCAACGGCCCAGACGGGGTCTGCGTCCAGAACACCGGCAGCACCTTCATGGACCGGGCCAGACGCCCGGACTCGTTGAGCTCGTCAGGAGCGGCACGCTCCACCACCCACGCCTCATCCACCTGCAGCAGTCCGCCACGGCCCCGCAACGCCGACATGGAACTGCGCACCAGCATGCGAAGCAGGTTCACCGTCAGACGCATGTTCATGTCCATGTCGAGCGTGTCCACCGCGCCCGTGGAAGGAGGCAGGGACAGGTCGGCGTTGCCTCGCTTGAACAGAGTCATGCCGTCGAAGACCTTCAAGCCCTGTGAGCCGGGAGTCATGCCGAAGGTTGCCCGGAACATCGGGAAGGTGTGCGCGACCTTGAACACATCGGCGACGATGTGCTCGCCGACGATGCCGGCGTCAGCCGCGATACGCAAAGCCTGCCCGGTGACGGTCGCGCCATGTTCAACGCCGTACCTGAGCGCGTTGGCGATGTCAGCCTCATACGTCCGCCGGCGGTCGTCGCCCCACGGGTTCACCCGGAAGAGCATGGACGAGGCCAGCGGAATCCCCATCTGCGGGGTCTCGTAGACGGTCAGCGGGTCGATGCCGCCGTCGCTGGAGGTGAAGTCGTCGAAGCTCACGACACGGCCGTTCACCATGTGTACGACCGGGTCGAGGTCTGAGCCTTCCTTCGGGTCGATGAAGATGTTCGGTCGACCCATCATGGTCGCCTGGAAAGCCAGCCACTGAGCGAGAAGGGTCTTGCCGCCACCGGTCATGGACGACCCCAGCACCAGCGGGGCGGCGTCGCCGGAGCTCGCCGCAACGGGGGAGAGGTACACAGCCTGTTGGTCGGAGGTGAACCCGACGAGCATGCCATCGGAGTCGCCGACGACAGTCAAGTTCGGTAGGCCCGAGTACGCGACGGTTGTGGACGGCAGGTCGTGCAGCGACGGGCTGGACCGCACATTCGAGCACAGCATTGTTTCATGCAGTGCATCCAGCTGCCGGTTCATCATCGAATGCAGTTCGATGCTCGGTGGGGAAAGCTTGGAAGCGTCTTCGTGCACACCCGCGAAACCGACGATGATGCTGGTGTCGACGAGGGTGGGCGGCATCGAGCCCTTGTTCGTGGCGTAGGCCTGCTCGATGGAGTCAACCTCGTTGATGGCCTCCTCCTGCGCCCCACGGTCACGTTTGCCCTGCTCGAGCGCCTCATCGTGGTCGTTGCGCAGGTGCCTGCGCTGGGTGACGAGCTCCTTGCGGGTGACGGTGTCCGGCTCGACCACGCCACGGATGGAGATGACTCGGGCGCCGGAGTCCACAAGGTGAGGCACCCAGCGGGCGCGGGGTTCCTGAACGTCCGTGTACCCGAGGTCGAAACCGCTGACCGTGTAGAACGAGACGGCCATGTGGTCTGCGGTGTCCAGCCACGGCTCACAGTCCTCCACGCCCATGCGCTCGGCGGTTGCGGCAGCCGCCGGTGAGCGGAAGAAGTGCATGTGGTCCGGGTGCTCCATCTGCGGGATGTCGGCGTGGCGTCCGTGGTTGAACCACGCCTCCGCCGCCCGGTAGTCGGCTGCACCCGGCATCTCCAACCCCGCGCGGGCCAGCGCTGAACCAACACGCTCTGCGTCCCGTTCGAAGTCCTCGACACGTGAACCGCCACGCGCGAGGGTCTCCACCATGGAGTCGATGTAGTCCCAGGCGCCCTTCCCGTTTCCGGTCGTAGCCCTCAGCGGGACCGCGAACAGCACCCGACGGTCAAGGACCTCACGGTGACCGAACTCGGCGTTCAGGTAGCCGGCAATTGGCGATGACGGGGGTGCCGAGAACCAGCGTGGGAAGTTCGTGAGCAGAATCTGGAACTGCCGGTAGCTTTTCAGTGCCAGGCGCCGGCTGATGCCACGGTTCGCGGCCATCCCGGCGAGCTCACGGAACGCCGCGTCAATCGGGGCGCCGACCTTCAAAGCGTCCTCGATGCTTTTCGCGTCAACGACCGCGCCCATCGGCACCGTCCGCACCATCCACATCGAGTTGTCGATGCCGGGCACAATCCCGTTCGGGAGAGGCTTGCGGGCGTAGGTCTCCCACTGTGGGGTCTTCGGGATGTCGGTGTTCGCCTTGCTCACCGTGCGGCCTCCGTCGGAGTCGGGGTTGGCGTGGGCGCTGCGGTGCCGACATCACGGCCGGAGACAGCATTCTGGTAGGCCTTCAGCGACGGTCCGGTACCCGCCCCACCCCAGGCGGTCACTCGCGGGGCGGCGGTGTTCGCGGACTCCACGAGCAGGTCGTACGTCATCGGGGACGAGGTGCCCTCCGCCCATGTGATGTTCACGGTGGCGCGGACCAGCAGCGTCTTCGTCTCGATGCCATCGTTGAGGACCTTGCCGGCAGTGTTCGTCACCTGCACGTCTGCGATTTGTGCGCCAGCGAGTGGCATGTAGGCGTGAGCGTCGTTCGGGTCGCCGACCGCGAGACGCAAGTCAGCGGGAGACGCAGTGAACGCCTTCGCCCACGCGGACACCGCATCCTTGACTGGGCCTGACGTTGTTGTCGTCTTGAAGCCCGCCCAGATGGCGGAACTCCACCCGGTCTGCGCGGCTGGCGCGACAGGCAGGAGAGCCGGCGCGCCGACGGCGATAGCGCCAAGCTTCGAGTCCACGCTCACCAGCACGGTCGCGTCGTAGTACAAGGTGGCGTCGCGTCCAGGCACCGCGATGGAGAAATGGTGGAGTTCCCCGGCGTTCGCGCCCGGGTCGCTGCTGCTCTGGGTGACGCCTGCGGCGATGCTGTCGAAACCATCCCAGCTGAGCAGCACCCCGCCGGGGACGGGGCTGGGCTCGGCGCTCATCCACGCTTTCAGGGCTGCAGACGCGACAGCCTTGCCGGTGCTTGAGTTGACGGTCGCACTAGTGACCGCTTTCGGGGCCGGCTTGTTGGACTCCTGAACGAACTGGTTGAGCTGCATGAGCACGCTCGCCGCGGCGAGGAAGAAGAACCCGTAGATGAAGAACTTCCGCCAGAACAACGTCCTCTCGAACCGTGCTTCGGCGGGGGCCTTCTGATTGACTCGGAACGGCGACACCTCCGCCGTGCTGTCGTCAGCAGCCCACACGGCGGATGACTTCGACCTTTTCGCGCGTGCCATCATGCACCCCTCCCGGATAGTGCTCGAGTTGCCGACGTCATGGCCGCACCCCGACGTCGAACAGACCGCCGCTGTCGCCGTTGCGCAACGCCTTCGAGGCCGCGGCTGCCACCGCCATGTCGTTGTCGGTCGTGAGCGCTTCCAGGACGGTCAGGTCCTGACCTACCTCACGTGCGAGCGCGAGGCGCACCGGTACCGACGGGCAGGTGATGAGCGCGTCCTGGCACTCCTGGCAACGCTCGCCCTTCCGCACCACCCTGTTCGAGCAGAGCCCCCACACTTTGTGGCTGCGTCCGACCGGCAGGTAGTCGTCAGGGTCATCCGGTGCCTGCAGGAACCGGAACGAACGGCAACGCGCGCCCATCACGCCACCTGGGCGGCGAGACGGTCCAGAGTGTCGCGCTGCGTGCCCGTCAGTCCGAGGGCTGCTTCCGCGAGTTCCGCTGCAACAGCTTCCGGCTTCGAAGGCGGGGCACCGTTCAGTGCACCCAACGCGACGAGGGTGGCACGAGCACGCCGGGCGACATCGCGGTCCATGCTCATCGCCTCGACCATCGCCGCGAACGGGGAACTCATCTGCGCAAGCGACGCAAGCTCAGCGAGAGGTGTGAGGCCTGCGCGGCCGGCAGTCAGGCGACTGATGGTGACGGCCTCCACGGTGTCGTCCGTGCCGAGGGCTCCGGCGAGAACCCGGCGCGTCTCGGCGTCCATGTCCTGCACGGCGGCATGCTCAGCGAGGACCCGCCGGGCGATGGCAGGGGTGAGCCGGATGGCACGCTGCGCCTTGCGCTTCACGGTCGGACCGTCCGAAACGATGACGTCGTCGACACTGCCCTCCTCAGTAGCGTCCACTTCGTGAGCGTCCGATGGAGCGTCGTAGCTGTCGAAGCTCGCCTCGGTGTCGAAAGCGGCGTCGGTGTTCTCGTTCAGCGGGGTCAGCATCAGGGTGCCTCCTTGTGTGGGCGCGGGTCGCGTTTCTCAGCACTCCGCTGTGGAGGGCCGAGGTTCGTCACCGGGTACCCTGCAAAAACAGGGGTTCACCCCAGGTGCAGGAACGGCAGAAGGCTCAGCGCTGAGACCCCGATGCCGTAGAAGCCGTACAACGTCAGGGGGACGGCAACGACCGACTCCCGCCATGACCCGGTGACGCCGACGATGGGGAGGGCGAAGTACCCGCCCTGCGTCCACAGCGCGTTCAGGAGCGGGAAGTCCTTCCAGGTCTTCGGCGGTCGCACCGGCAAAGGCCACAGGAGCGGGAGCCCTCCAACGGTCAGGAAATCACCAGCCATGTGCGTGACCCAGCCGATGGCTACCGCCCAAGGCAGCCACTCCCATTGCCCGGGCAGGAACAGGGTTATGAGCCCGGCGATGATGATGCCGGTCAGCCACGCGATGCCCCAGCTGCGGACGATGCGGAGCACCTTCATGGCGAACGTCAGCAGGGCTGCCGCCACGGCCCCCGCGATGAAAACCTGCGGGCTTCCGGCGATGGCATGGCCGTGCAAGAGCGGGGTGAGGGTGAACGCCACCATCACAACCAGGATGGCGCTGAGGCCGGAGTGCGTTCCGTGCCGGTGTCCTCCTGATGCTGACCCGATGGCAGAGGTGACGGCTTTTCCGACCACCGGCACGCTGTACGAGATGGTGGCGGACGGGTGGTCAGCGTCGGGGAGGAGTGCCGCCCCGGCAGCGACGACTCCGCCGAGGGCGACGGCCGCAGGCTCGAGAGGCATCACGCCGAAGGATGGGATGAAAGGGGAGGAGGCGGTGAAAGCGACCCAGGCCGCCAACCCCGTTCCCGCATGGTGAACGCCGAGCATGAAGACCCCTATGCGTGCCGCTCAGAAGTCGATGTCGGGAATGACCGGCTTGCCTTTCGTGGTCGGCGGCATGAACCAGTCGTCCTCGTCGCTGGCTGCCGGTGACAGGACAGGTTGTTCGCCCAAGGGGGCGCCGGAGTGCGTAGAGCTCGAACCAGGCCCGGCGGCTGGGTCCTCGTCCGTTCGACGAGTCAGCGGCGTGCTCTCGGGCGCTTCGGACCGCTGCGGTTCAGCGGAGATACTCGGCAGTGGTGCGACGTCGTTCTCATCCGGCTCCGGCGACGTGGTCGGAGCATGGTCGGCGGGGAACGGGCCGTCTAGCGATTCGTCGGAGGTCTCCGCTGAACGAGCGTCCTCGATGTCGAAGTCGACACCGATGTTCTCCAGCGCCGTCTGCAACGTGTCAGCGAACGGCACGCCGATGTCGTCCTCGTCGTGAACGCGATATGGCGCATCCACTCGGTCGACGAACGTGACGGCTTCGACCTCAGGGCGAGAACGCAGGTACGCAACGAGGGCATCCGCGATAGGCAGCCCGGTCACGGGCGCAGCCTCGGGAACCGGGATGTCAGCGCCGAGCAGGAGAGCGCCGGGCGCGGGGGCCGCGCTGACGCGGAGGAACAGGTCGTCCTCGCTATCGGGTGCGGGCAGGCTCGGCACGGAGGGAGCATCGTCTAAGGGCGCGCGCGAAAAGCTAGCAGCCAGGCTGGCGTCGAGTTCGTCTTCAATGCCTGCCCGCTCCGAGAACGACGGAATGTCCGCCAACGCAGGCGCATCCCCGAACGGTGCGGCATCCGCCTCAGAATCGGCAGCGGTGTCCGCCTTGTCGAAGGACCCGAAGTCGAACGACAGGTCGAGCCCGAGCGCCTCCGGGTCCAGCTCAGTCACCTCGTCATCCAGGTCCTCGTCATCGGGGTCGAGAATCTGACCGAACGCGACAGGGGTCTGCGCGGACACCTGAGCCTCGAAGTCGGCGATGTTCAACTGCTCATCCGGACGCAGCACAGGGAGCACAGCGGCGACACGGTCACGCATCTCGTCCTGGCCGCCCGGGGCAAACCAGGCCTGGAAGGCAACAGCGGGGTCGTCGTCGGTCTCCCAGATGCCGCGGCCCTTCGGGATGGAAGGCCCCAGGTCCGGGAGGGCGCTGGAGTCCTTGAATGCGCTGGCGAGGTCACCCCAACTCATCTTGCCGAGCGCGATACGGGCGTAGTTGCTCTTGATGCCGGTGAGGTTGTGGGCCTTCGTGAGGTCGGCTTTGAGGCTCTGCCCGGACAGCAAAAGGGTGATGCCAGCGCTTCGGGCACCGGTCGTGAGAGCTTTCACGGCAGCCGCGACTTTCGCTTGCGCCTGCTTCTCCAGGTTCGACGTGCCCCACTCGGCGACCACATCCGGGTCCGAGGACGCCGGCTCCTTGGAGACCGTAATCGGCTCCATCATCTGGTTGAACTCGTCGATGAACACGTACAGGTGCTGGGGCCGGACGTCAGCGGGAAGGTCACGGTACGACCCGACACCCGCTGCGGCGTTGAGCGCGGCACGGCGCAGCATCTCCGCGCGCACCCACATCATCACCTCGCCGGCAGCGATGAGCTTGTTGTGCCCGATGAACCCCTTCAGCCAGGGCTTCGCGAACGCGAAGTCGGCGCCGCCCTTGATGGTGTCGATGACGATGACGTCCGCGCGCACCAGAGCACCGCAGAGGAACACCTGCAAGCATGAGCTCTTACCCGAACCGGAACCACCGAGAATCAGCTGGTGGGCGATTGCTTTCGGATTGAACCCAATCGTCTTGCCGTCGATGCCGGAAGCGACAGGGATGACCTCCGTCGACGTGTCCAATGTCTCAGCCCACAGCATCGGGGCTGGGAACGGCATCGGGTTGGTCTCGCTGAACTGGATGACCATGCGGGTGGCGTCGTCGGATGCCATGACGTCGATGTACGCGTTGCCGGTAGCGGGCCGGAGCTTCGGGATGAACTCCTTCACCTTCGCGAGGCTCAGCGGGGAGGGGAGCGTGAACTCCGCGCGGGTGACCTTCGGGTTCGATTCCAGCGGGGCGATGCTCAGCATGCGGGGTGCAGAGCCGTCCGCGGCCGTCAGTTTGTTGTCCAGGAAGCCCTGCTCCCAGTCGAGCTCATCGCAGCGGTTCAGGGACACCGGGGAGGCGAACTGCACAGACTCGGCGCGCGGCACGGCGCCCACCAGCATCTCCACCCCATAGTCCCATTCGGTGATGCGCAGCCATGGGACACCGCCCATCGCCAGGCGAATCACCTCCTGCTTCGACTTCACCTCGGCCGCCGTAACCCCGTTGAACAGGCGGACCTTCAACGACCAGACGGCGAGCGGTGAACGCCGAGTCGTCAGGCATTTCGCGTCCACAAGCTCGGGGCGGGCCTTCCGGGTGCTGCTGAACGCGGCGTCGAAGGCCTTGTTGAGAATGCCGGACAGCACCCACTCGGCGGCGCGCGGGTCCCGGACTTCGGCGCCGAACTCCGCCGGAGACAGCGGGACGCTGGACTCGGACCAGATGACGGCGAACCCCTGCGGGAACCGGTCGCCGGGGAGTCCGCCGTTGACGAACCCCCGGGTGAGGCCGGTGAGGGTCACGAAGGGGGCCGCTTTCAGCGTCGAGGACAAGCCGTTGGTGATGTACGGCTCGAAGTAGGACTCCAAGCTCAGCCCCTGCGGGTACAGGAAAGGCTGGAAGGTGAGGGTCGTGCGGGCGTCGAACTGGGCGGTCTGCGTGTGGTCGTACTGCAGAACCGGGGGCTTCGCGTCCTTCTTCAAGACGTCCCGCCAGCGGACACCCCACCGGTCGGTCACCTCGAGCTTCTCGCGCAGCTTCAGCAGGCTCCGGTCGGTGACGCCGTCGAGGTCACCGAAGTACAGGGTGCGGCCATCAGCGAATCCGTCGACCCCCATGGCGTTCAAGATGGCGTTCTCGACGGCACCGGAAAGCTCAGCGGCGTACGCACCCCCACAGCCCTCGCCGACAGGCAGCGGCTCCACCGCAATCAAGTTCGGCGCCGGAGCCCGATACTCGGACGCCACCAGGAACACTGCCGTCTCCACCCGCAAGGCGATGACGTCTGGCGCGGTATCGGCAGCGGTCACGTCAATGTCCGCATCGGACGCCCAGGTGACAACCCTGAAGGTGCTCGGGTGAGCGGTTCCCGGCATCTCCTGCCCCTGTGAGTCCCGGTCAGGCACGGTCAGGGATGCCGACTCCATGCCCGTCCCGATAACTGGGAGTTTCGAATGCAACCCGATGGCTCCTGCGGCCCCAAGGGCGGGAGGTGCAAAGAAGGTGTCCACCGTGAACGGGCCGACAACCTCGTGCGTGAGCATGTGCATGTCCGGCTGCTTCAGCAGAGCCCATCGGCCGTCCCAGGCGGTGCGCGCGGCGACCGTGTCCCGCCACGGCTGCAACGCCGTCTCGCGGAACGCACCATGCAAGCAGGCGGCGGCGGCGACCGCACCGACAGCGACAGGCAGGAGCAGCCATGGCGTCAGCAGGTACAGCACACCGAACGGGAGGGCATCATCGAGGGCGAGCAGGGTGAACAGCACGCCGACAGCAACGACCGCGCCGAGCAGGCCGAAGCCGACGAAGGAGCGCACACCATGCTCGTCTTTCGTGGCCGCGCTGAATG
>NZ_NCKN01000337.1 GCF_002257455.1 Microbacterium sp. 13-71-7 | reverse complement strand
CTTGGCGAAGAGCGTCGGGTGCTCCGGCACCGCGCGGCCGGTCTCGAGGATGTGGTCCCGGTAGTTGAGGCCGCAGCAGAACACCTTCGCGGGCCGCGGCATGGGGACGCCGAAGGCCTCGGGGTCCAGATCCTGCCTGGTCGGCTGCCGGAGGGCGGCATCGGTCCGCTCGCGCCAGCCGTCGGTGGCGACGAGCTCCTGCGCGTCCGCCTCATCGAGGAGCACCCAGCCGTCGGCGTCGCCGACGGCGGCGCGGGTGGTGCCGCCGACGCGGACCGTCGCGAGCCGCATCAGTCCCGGTCCTCCCCGGCGCCGCCCGTGGCCGCGCCGAGATGCGCGACGCCCTGGATCTCGATCATGGCCTCCTTCTGCCACAGCCGCGTGACGCCGATTCCGGCCATCGCCGGATACTCGGTGCCGGCCATCTCGCGCCAGCGGCGCCCGATCTCACGACCGTTGGCCTGGTAGTCGTCGACGTCGGTGAGGTAGATCGTGACGTCCACGAGATCCGTGGGACGGCCGCCCGCGGCCTCGAGCGTGGCGAGCACGTTGGAGAACGCCTGCACGAACTGCTCGACGATCCCGCCGGGCACGATCGCGCCGGTGCGGTCCATCGCGGTCTGCCCGCCGAGGTAGACGAACTCGCCGGCGCGCACCCCGTGCGCGAAACCGCTCGGCGCGACGAGGGTCTCGGGGTTGATGATCTGGCGGGTCATGGTTCTTGTCCTCCTGTATCGATGCATGTGGGGGCCCTTCGACGGGCTCAGCGGCCGGGACGAGCTCAGGGGCCGACCTGTGCGAGGGTGTCGGCGGGCTCGCGCTGGGGGATCCACCGGCGGTGCTCCGGCGCGGTCTCACCCGCACGCGCATCTCGGACCAGCGAGAGCCGCGGTCGCACGGCGTCGGTGCGGGCGGACGGCGGCTTGCGGGACCCGGCACGGAACGGCGCCACCCAGTCCGCCCCCTCCCCGCGGTAGCCCTGGTCCGCCGCCGCGTGCAGCGTCCACTGCGGATCCCACAGGTGCGTGCGGCCGAGCGCGACGAGGTCGGCACGGCCTGCGAGCAGGATCGAGTTCACATCGTCGTGGCTGGACACCGCGCCCACCGCGATCACACTGACGCCGGCCTCGGCCGCGACCCGATTGCGGATCGCGTCGGCGAACGGCGTCTGATAGCTGCGGCCGAACTGCGGCCTCTCCTCCTTGGCGATCTGGCCGGAGGACACGTCGATCGCCTCCGCGCCGTGTGCGATGAACGCACGGGCGATCTCGATCGCGTCGTCCAGCTCGTTCCCGCCCTCGCACCAGTCGACGGCCGAGAGGCGCACGGTGAGCGGGCGCTCGGCCGGCCAGGCGGCGCGCATCGCGTCGAACACCTCGAGCGGGTAGCGCAGGCGATTCTCCCGGCTGCCGCCGTACTCGTCCGTGCGCCGGTTGGACACGGGCGACAGGAAGGAGGAGATGAGGTAGCCGTGCGCCGCGTGCAGCTCCGCGAGATCGAACCCTGCCGCGGCGGCGCGGCGGGTCGCGGCGACGAACTCCTCGCGCACCCGGTCCATGCCCGCGCGGTCGATCTCCTGCGGCGCCGCGTTGGCAGGGCCGTAGGGCAGCGCGGAGGGGGCGAGGGTCTCCCAGTTGCCCTCGGGCAGCGGATCGTCGATCCCCTCCCACATGCGCCTGGTGGATCCCTTGCGGCCGGAGTGGCCGAGCTGCACGCCGATCTTCGCCGTCGACTGATCGTGCACGTAGTCCACGATCCGGCCCCAGGCGTCGCGCTGCTCATCCGTGTAGAGCCCGCCGCAGCCCGGGGTGATCCGGCCCTCGGCCGAGACGCAGACCATCTCCGTCATGACGAGACCCGCGCCGCCCGTCGCCTTCGACCCGAGGTGCACGAGGTGGAAGTCGCCTGGCACGCCCTCGACCGAGGAGTACATGTCCATGGGCGAGACGACCACGCGGTTCTTCAGCGCGAGCGCGCCGATCCGGTGCGGGCGGAACATCGCCGGCTCGTCGGCGGTGCGGCCCGCGAAGCGCGCTCCGCGCACGACGTCGGCGGCGAAGGCGGGATCGCGCAGGGCGAGGTTGTCCAGCGTGATGCGCCTGCTGCGGGTGAGCAGGTTGAACGCGAACTGCAGCGGATCCTGGTCGGCGTACTGGCCGATCCGCTCGAACCACTCGAGCGACGCCTGCGCGGCGCGCTGGGTGGAGGCGACGACCGGGCGGCGTTCGAGCTCATAGGCGCCCAGCGCGTCGTCCAGCCGGTCGTGCTCGTGCAGGCACGCGGCGAGCGCGAGCGCATCCTCCATGGCGAGCTTCGTGCCGGAGCCGATCGAGAAGTGCGCCGTGTGCGCGGCGTCGCCGAGGATCACGAGGTTCTCGTGGTGCCAGTGCTCGTTGCGCACCGTGGTGAAGTTCAGCCACTTGGAATTGTTCGTGAGCACCTCGTGGCCGTCGAGCACGTCGGCGAAGAAGCCGCGGATCCGCTCGACCGAGAACTCGTCGCTCACGCCGGGAGGGAAGACCTCGTGCTCGGTCGCGTCGAAGCCCGCGGCCCGCCACACGTCCTCGTGCATCTCGATGAGGAACGTGGAGCCCTGATCGGAGTACGGGTACCCGTGCAGCTGCATGATCCCGTGCGGGGTGTGCAGCACCGCGAACGTGAACGCCTCGAAGACGCGATCCGTGCCCAGCCACATGTACTTCGACACACGACGGTCCAGGTCCGGCACGAAGGCGTCGGCGAACTGCGCGCGGACGCGGGAGTTCACGCCGTCCGCGGCGAGCACGAGGTCGTAGTCCGCCATGAGCGCGGCGGCGTCCGGAGCCTCGGTGCGGAAGCGGATCTCGGCGCCGAGCTCGAGGCAGCGGCGCTGCAGGAGCTGCAGCAGCTCCTTTCGCCCCATCGCGGCGAAGCCCTGCCCGCCGACCGTGTGGGTGGTCCCGCCGAAGAGCACGTCGATGTCGGTCCAGCGGGCGAACTGCTCGCCCATCCGGGCGGCGATGACCGGATCCGCGTTCTCGATCCCGCCCAGGGTCTCGTCGCTGAACACGACGCCGAAGCCGAAGGTGTCGTCGGGGGCGTTGCGCTCCCAGATCGTGACCTCGTGCGCGGGATCCAGCTGCTTCATGAGGGCGGAGAAGTAGAGCCCTCCCGGGCCTCCCCCGATCACGGCGATACGCATGTCAGACCCCCTGGGAGACGGGCGCGGAGAGGGCGGCAAG
>NZ_NCKN01000336.1 GCF_002257455.1 Microbacterium sp. 13-71-7 | reverse complement strand
GCTGCCGGTGATGATGCGGACCGGGCCGCGGAACCGGGCGAGCGCTTCGCGGAGCTCGGCGCGCCACTGCTTCGATCCCGCGAGGGCGAGCTGCTCCGCCACCCTCTTCGCGCTGCTCCGCTTGAGGTCGCTGCGACTCGAGGCGAGCGCGGCTGCGCTCGCCGCCGATCCGGTGAGCATCCGTGACAGCCGCACCGCGTCCGTGTGCCGCAGGTAGGCGGCGACCACCGGCCGCAGCGCGGACGAAGTGCCCGCCGGAGCCTGGAGGAAGAACGGCGCGATCAGGGTGAGGGAACTCACCCGTGCCGGGAACCGGTCCGCCGCCAGCACCGCCGCGGCCGACCCGATCGAATGACCGATGAGGTCAGCGGGCTCCGCGCCCAGCACGGCGGGCAACCACCGCTCCCAGTCCTGAACGCCCGTTCCGTTGCTGAGGCCTAGCCCCGGTAGGTCGACGGCGCGCGCGCCGATGCCCGACGCTACGCCTGCCCAGGTGTCCGCGTTGACCGGCAGGCCAGGAAGGATCAGACGGCCGGAGCCGGATGCGCCGAGCTCGAACGTCCTCACGCCGCCCGCGTCGACGAACCGTCGTCCCTCGCCCTTCGCTGCGCCGAACCGGTGCGCGGCCATGTAGTCGGCCCACCGGTCGAGCGAGACACGCACGTCGGGCATCGGGATGCCGTGCCGCGCGGCCAGCTCGATGGTCGACGCCGTCGGATAGCGGTCGGAGGACAGGAAGCCCAGGGTCTCCGGCTCCGCCCCGGTGATCCACCGCGGGAGCCGCTTGATGACCCCCACCGGGATCCTGAGGCGCGGGATCCTCCCACCGAGGTGCCGGCCGACATGCGTGAACAGGTCTGTCAGCGGCGGGGTCGCGTCGTCCAGGATCCAGTAGGAGCGGCCCACGGCGTCGGGGTCGATCGCCGCCGCGGCCATGATGGCCGCCAGGTAGTCGACGGTGAGGACCGGGACGAACGTGGACTTCCCCGCAGGGAGCGCGGTCGCGGTGCCGTCCCAGATCTGCTCGATCGTGAGGGCGATTCCGATGTGCTGGTCGGACTCCCCGGTCACGCTGTCGCCGATCACGGTGGCCGGATTGACGATCGTCCAGGGGATCCCACGCTCAGTGGCCCGAGCCTGGAAGATCGCGTCGGATTCCACCTTCGACGCCTCGTAGCCGCCGAGCTCCTGGTACACCTCTGCGCGGTGCTCCTGCGACCACGGAACCGTGGCGGGATCCTGACCGCTGACGCGATAGCCCGAGATGTGCACGAGGCGCTGCAACCGGGGGAGGCCTGCGGCGAAGTCGATGACCTTCTCGACGATGCCCACGTTGATGCTGCGCGCTTCCTCGGCAGGCATGCCGAACCGGAAGGATCCGGCGCCGTTGTGGATCTCGGTGATGAACGGGAAGGCCGCCGGACCGCCGGCGAGGATCTCCGGGGCGTCGAAGTCGACGATCGTCGTGCTGATGCTCCGGGTCAGGCCGTGCTCCCTGAGCCACTGCTCGACACGTGCTCCGGACGCGGCGTTCCGGACTGCTGCGGTGACGTTCGCCCCGGCCTCTGCGAGTGTCAGGACGAGGTGCCGGCCGACGAGCCCCGAAGCTCCGAAGACCAGGGCGTGACGGGATCCCTCCTCGGGGGTCATCGCGTTCCTCCCGTGGTCGCGCGGCGGCCGATGAGGTCTGCCACGATGTCGGCGGCGGAGTGCAGAGGCTGGACGCTCCGCGTGGCGCGGGAGACGATGACCGCCCCCTCGATCATCGACACCACGACGGTCGCCAGGGAGCGGCTCTCCTCACCACCGACGCCCTCGGCTTCGAGCAGCGCTGCCGTGGGGGCGATCCACGATTCGAACGCCGTGGCGCACGCCTCCCGCAGTCGCTCGCTCTCCGCGCCCATCTCCAGGGTGACGACGGAGACCGGGCAACCCAGTCGGAAGTCGCTCTCGCCGACGATGGTAGCCAGGGCCTCGATCACGGCGCGGGCGGTTTCCGCCGCGCTGCCCGTGGACGCCGCGGCCTCGGCGATCAGCGCCTCGAACTGCTTCGCGGCGAGATCGACCGCGGCGACGCCCAGCCCCTCCTTCCCATCGGGGAAGTGGAAGTAGATCGACCCCTTGGGAGCCGCAGCGTGTTCGATCACGGCGTTCAGGCCCGTGCCGCTGAAGCCGCTGGTCTGGATGAGTTCGAGCATCGACTCTGCGAGCCGTGCCTTCGTCAGGTCACCTTTGGATGTCATGCCTCAAGAATAGACCGGTCTATATATTTTGCAAATCGGCGACTTTCTTGTTCAACCTTTGCGTCTTCCAACGGGTTGCTGATATACAAGATGTACCACTCAGTGAGATATCTACCGAGTGTTCCTCTATTGAAATGGAGATGCCATGAGCGCTGAAGACAAGCTGTCCGCCGCGGCCGACAAGGTCAAGGGCAAGGTCGAAGAGGTCATCGGAAAGGTGACCGGCGACGACGCGAAGGTGGCCGAGGGCAAGGCGACCCAGGCGAAGGGCGATGTGAAGAGCGCGGCGGAGAACGCCAAGGACGCCGTCAAGGACGCGCTGGGCGACTGACGTCCTGCCGTTTCGTGTCTCGTATCGACGGATGAGGGAGTAAAGAACATGGGATTTCTCGGGTTTCTGCTTTTGGGCCTGATCGCCGGCGCGATCGCGAAGGCGATCCTGCCGGGTAAGCAGGGCGGCGGCTGGCTCGCGACGCTGCTTCTCGGAGTGGTGGGCGCGCTGCTCGGCGGCTGGCTCGGGGGCGTCCTGTTCCACGCGCCTCTCCAGGACTTCTTCTCGCTGCAGACCTGGCTGCTCGCGATCCTGGGGTCGCTCGTCGTACTCCTCGTCTACGGCCTGGTCGTCGGACGAGGCAAGCGGGCGTAGCCCCGCCGGGCCGTGAGGGTGCGGCCGTTCGCCTTGGACGTCGCCGCACCTTCACCGCCCCTAAGTCGTTGTCATTTCCAATGTCTGTGTCATCCACTGGATGTGGTAATGCTGTTGGATATCATGAGGAGCGATCATGACGATGATGGTCACGGAGCCCGACCGGACGGCCGAGGTTCGTGGGAGCACGTTGTGGGTCGAGGTGGAGCCGGGCTTCTGGGCGGGCAACCGTACCGGGGAGTTCGTCGGCACGATCGAGTCGCACCGGGCCGGATTCATCGCCTTCGACTCGACGCACCGGGCTCTGGGAACATTCAGCAGCCTCGTGGCGGCCCGCGAA
>NZ_NCKN01000335.1 GCF_002257455.1 Microbacterium sp. 13-71-7 | reverse complement strand
ACCGGTATTCCGGGTCGTCTCCCGCCCAGGCGCAGCGCGGGAGGTCTTCGGCGAGGGGCGTCGTCATGAATCCAGGCTAGAGGCGGGCGCCGACACCCGGCTCACTCGGCGGGCAGGTACTCCCCGAGCCCGGCGAGCAGCGGCTGCGACCGCGGATCCGCGACCGCCGCGGCGCCCACCGCGCAGGCCGCCGACAGCGCCCGCTGCGGGGCGATGCCCGAGGCGAGCCCGATCGTGAGGGCCGCGCAGAACGCGTCCCCGGCGCCGACGCTGTTCACGACGGTGGTCTTCACCGCCGGAGCGGACGCGACGAGCTCCCCGTCCTCGAAGAGCTTCGCGCCCTCGCCGCCGTAGGTCACGGCGACCCGGCGCGCGGTGCGCAGGGCCGGCAGCAGCGCGTACTCGGTCTCGTTCACGATGATGAGATCCGCGCGCTCGACGACCGCGGCGGGCAGCTCGATCGCGGGGGCGGCGTTGACGGCGAAGTACCCGCGCGCGGCCTCCGCGAGCGCGGCGATCACCTCCATCGAGATCTCCAACTGCGCGAGCACGGCCTCATCGGATCCGAACTCGACCCCGTCCAGGGTCACCTCGCCGTTGGCGCCCTCGCACACGGCGATCTGGTTCTCGCCCTCGGCGTCCACGACGATGAGCGCCACGCCGGTGGGCTCCGCCGCGCGGCGCACCGCCTGCGTGTCGACGCCTGCGGCCGCGAGCTCCTCGATCATCCAGGATCCGTCGGCGTCGGAGCCGACCGCGCCGACCATCCGCACGGCAGCGCCCAGTCGGGCGGCCGCGGCGGCCTGGTTGGCGCCCTTGCCGCCCGCCTCGCGCGACAGGCGTCCTCCGCCGATGGTCTCCCCCGGCTCCGGCAGCCGGGCGGTCCGGGCGGTCAGGTCGACGTTGATGCTGCCGACGACGGCGAGGGCGAGCGGTGCGGTCATGAGGACTCCAGTTCCTGAAGGCGGGACGAGGCGATGCGTCACTGCGCGGTCTGCACGACCGAGAGCACGCCCGCTTTCCCGGAGACGATGCACTTGGCGAGGTAGACGGGGACGCCGCCCGAGGAGACGGTCTGGGTCAGGATGAGCACGGGGTCGCCCGGCTTGAGTCCGAGCAGCACGCCGCGGGTGCGGCCGACGACGTTGACCGTGATCTCGCACACGCCCGCCCCGAAGACGGCGCCACGGGCGGCGAGGGCCGTCATGAGACTCGTCGGGTCGCCGGTCGCCTCCTCGAGCACGGCCGCGATCTGCGGGCTCGCGTCGGTGAGGTAGCGCCCTGCGGGGAGGTGCTCCTGCAGGATGGCGATGGGTTCACCGGCGCGCTCGATCACGCTCTCCCGGAACCAGGTGTTCGCCGCATCGTCGAGGCCCAGGTGACCCGACACGTAGTCCGTGGTGGGCTGCACAACGAACTCGAGCTGGCGGACGCCGACGTCCTCGCCGCCTTCGGCCAGAGCCGCCTCGAGGGGGCGCAGCTCTTCCAGGCCGACCGTGGGGAGGTCCTCCGCGACGAAGCGGCCGATCCCGCGGCGGGTGAGGATGAGGCCGTCCTCCTCGAGCAGCATGAGCGCTTCGCGGACGACCGTGCGCGAGACGCCCAGCGAGACGCCGAGCTCCGTCTCGCGCGGCAGCGCGGATCCGAGGGAGAAGACGCCGGACCGGATCCCCTCGGCCAGGCGGGAGTAGACGGCCACGCGCAGCGGCTGGCCCACCGGTGCGGTCAGCGGCCGGGCCAGGAACTGCTCGACGTCCGTCATCGGATCTCCTCCACCGCCCGCCAGGGCCCTCCGGATCCGGGCCGCACTCGCCGTTCATTCAAGCACGGAAACGCTCACTTGCAGATGTTCTACCTCAGAGGTATAACATCATATAACCCGAGGGAGCGATGCTCCCTTCCTTGACGAAGGAGTCATTGTGCAGCTCTCCCCCGCACCAGCGCTCGACCGCCCGGCGCCGATCCGCGGCGGCCGCTCCGTCGTGCTCGTGGCGACCCTGATCCTCACGGTCGTCGCCTTCCAGCTGAACTCGAGCATGATCAGCCCTGCCCTTCCCGACATCGCGAAGCAACTCGGCGCGCCGATGGACGCCGTCTCGCAGGTCTCGTCGCTGTTCTTCCTCGCCGGTGCCGTCGGCGGCATCGTCCTCGCGCGCTGGAGCGACTTCATCGGCCGCAAGCGCGCCCTGCTGGTCGTGCTCGCGCTCATCGTGCTCGGCACTCTGCTCTGCCTCGCCTCGCCCAACCTCCCCGTGCTGCTGCTCGGCCGGGTGCTGCAGGGCGCGTCGAGCGCCGCGTTCCAGATCTCCTACGTGATCCTCGCCGAGACCCTTCCGGCCGCGGTCTTCCCGACCGTGCTCGGGATCCTCACCGCGATCAACGGCGGCGTGGGCGGCGTGGACGGCTGGATCGGAGGCCTCCTCGCCGATGCGTTCGGGTTCCGCTCCCTCTTCGTCGTGATCCTCGCAGTCGCCGTGATCGCGATCGTGAGCGTGGCGCTCGCCGTGCCGCGCGACGGCGAGCCGTCCTCGACGGGACGCATGGACTGGTGGGGCGCCGCCGCCCTCTCGCTCGGCCTGATCTGCCTCACCTACTTCGTCTCGACCGGATCCGGCCAGGGCTGGTTCGCACCGCTCACGCTGGTCTTCCTCGCCGGCACGGCCGTGGCGCTGCTCGCCTTCGTGGCGATCGAGAAGCGCCGGCGCACGCCGCTCGTCGCGGTGCAGCACCTGCGGTCGCGTCAGGTGTGGCCGGTCATCGCCGTCACCGTGCTGACCCTGTCGAGCGTGTTCGCCGTGATCAACTTCACGATCGTGATCCTCAGCCAGAACCAGGCCGTCGGCTACGGCGTGAACGCGTCGACCTCCGCCCTGCTCTACCTCACGCCGCCGGCGCTGATCGGCCTCGCCGCCGCCCCGCTGTCCGGCTGGCTCGCGGGCCGGTTCGGATGGATCCGGATGCTGCGACTCGGCCTCGTGCTCTCGATCGCGGCGCTCGTCGTGGTCGCGCTGTTCCCGTTCAGCCCCTGGACCGTGTTCGCGATGTTCGCGGTGCTGGGCGTCTCCTACAACGGCATCGTGCTCACCACGACGAACGGGCTCGGCGTGCTGCAGTCCCCGAGCGAGGCTCCCGCGATCCTGCCGAGCATGAACGGCACCGCCTTCGGCTTCGGTGCGAGCCTCGGCATCGCGATCGTCGCGCCGTTCGTCATGTCGGGCGACTTCGTGCTGGCACTCTGGATCTCTGTGGGGATCAGCGTGCTCGCCC
>NZ_NCKN01000334.1 GCF_002257455.1 Microbacterium sp. 13-71-7 | reverse complement strand
TATACCGTCCGCCCCTGCGGGTCGGTGCAGCGGTTGACGTGCTGCGCATGCGCGCATATTTGTGGCCGTTTCGTTGACACGCGTGACTAAGCGTACACCCCGTGTTTTCGGCCCAGAACTGGTTCGATCCCAGTATCGCGCACAGAGGAAAAGCCCCGGTCACGGGGCTTTTCTCGTATCCGGGAAAGTGCCCTGCACCGTATACGCACCGCATCGCCTCCCAGAGAGACGACGAAGCCCCCGCCACGATGAACGCGACAGGGGCTCAGCCGATACGAAGTAACGGCCTCAGTCTACGGGCCCGTCGGAGTCCAGGACGAGCATGACGAGGACCACGAACAGCACGAGTGCGAGAGCCGTGAAGATCACTTCGCACCGAGTTCCGCGAACCGGTCTTCGACCTCGATAGCGGCCTTGTAGGCGTCGGCGCCGTGGATCGCGATGGCGCCCGCTTCCACGTTGACGGTCGTACCGGCCGCAGCGGTGCCGCTCCGCGGGTCCGCGGGCGGCGCAGCCGGGCGGAACGGGTTGGCGGTCGTCGCGGCCGAGTCCACGTTGACGGTGTTCCGGAGCGGTTTCAGGACGTCGCTCACTTCGTTGTCCACGGTCATCCGCGCGGCGATGGGCTTCACCATGTTCAGCAGCGAGTCCGAGACGGTCGCCGCCATCTTGTCCACGCCCTTCACGTAGCCCGCCATCGTGTCTTGGCCGAAGCCCGCGAACAGGCGGCTGGGGCTGTGGATGCCGAGGAAGGACAGGAAGTTGCCGACGGCGTCCTGCGCGATCTGGAGCAGCGCCGCGCCGACGTCACCGGCCGCGGACATGAGGCCCTGCACGAGCCCGCCGATGAGATCGACGCCCGCGGAGACCAACTGCGGGACCATCGAGACGATGGCGGAGACCAACTGCGGCGCCATCGAGATCAGGGCGTTGAGGATCGCGGGGAGCGCCTGGGGGATGGACTGCACCAGCGAGATGAACAGTTGGATGCCCGCGTTGATCAGCGTGGGGATCATGCCGATCAGGGCGGAGACCAACTGCGGCAGGATCGCCACCACGGCGGAGATGATCTGCGGCAGCGCCTCGGCAAGCGCGGTCACCAGCGAGATGAACAGGTCGATGCCCGTGGTGATGAGTGTTGGGATCATGCCGAGCAGCGTCGAGACGAGGTCGGGGAGCAGGTTCACCACCGCGGTGATGATCTGGGGGATCGCGGTGACGATCGCTTGCACGAGCGAGAGGAACAACTGGAGCCCCGTCGTGATCAGCGTCGGGATCATCGAGACCAGCGAGGTGACCAACTGCGGGAGCATGGTCACGAGTTGCGTGATGATCAGCGGGATCGCCGTGACGAGAGCCGTCACCAGGCCGGTGAACAACTGGATCCCTGCCTGCACGACCACGGGGATCAGGCCGATGATGGCCGTGATCAACTGCGGGATGATCGTGAGCACGGCCTGGATGAGCATCGGGATGGCCGAGATGATCCCTTGGAGGACCATCGGCATCATCGTGGTGATCCCGGTCACCAGCCCGGTGATCATCTGGATCCCGGCCTGCGCGAGCATCGGGATGGCCGAGGTGAGCGCGCTGACGAGCACGGGGATGGCGCCGGTGACCGCGGCGACGATCTGGGGGATCATCGTCGTGAACGCCTGGACGACCATCGGCAGCACCGAGAGGATCCCGTTCACCAGGCCGGTGACCATGCCGACGCCCGCCTGAATCACCGCAGGCAGTGCGCCCGCGAGCGCGCCGATGATTGCGGGGATGGCGGATCCGATGGCGCCGACGAGCAGCGGCACCGCGGAGGTGATCGCGCCGACGACGTTGGGGATCAGCGTGGCGAACGCCGACACGATGCCAGGGAGGATCGACACCAGCGCGGTGATGACGCCGGGCAGGGCGCCGGTGAGTGTCGTGATGATGGCGGTGACCAGCGCGGTGACGCCGCTCACCAGGATCGGGATGTTGCCGACGAGGTTGGAGACCATCGCCGGGATCAGCGTGGCGACCGCGGAGACGACGCCGTTGACCAGGCCGGAGATCATGCCCGGGAGCGTGTTCACCAGCGCGGTGAATCCGGCGGTCAGCGTCTCCGGCTTCACCGCGGCGAGCGTCGCGCCGAGAGCAGCGAACGCGATCCCGAGCGGGCCGAGGGCGGCGCTGAGCGCGGTGATCGGCGAGAGCAGCGGTTGCAGGATGGGGCCGATCACCGCCATCTTGGACAGCGCTCCGGCGGCCATCACGCCGAGCACGGCGAGGAGCGGTGCGAGCGGTGCCAGCGCGGCGCCGAACGCCTGCACGCCGGAGAGCGAACCTGTGAGGTTGATCGAGTTCAGCGCGCGCCCGAACGCCGCGAACGCCGGGGCGACCTTCTGCCCGATGGCCTCGCCGATGGGCGTAGCCGCCTTGGTGAGTTCATCGAACAGGTGGATGACGGACGGCAGCACGCTTTTCAGTGCCTCGAAGATCGGCTTTTCGAGGGCGGCGCCCATGCGGCCCATCGCCGCGCCGATGTTGGAGAGCATGCCCTGGAAGGTCTGGCCCATCGCGAGCGCGGCGGGGCCCAGGGCGCCCTCTAGCGTCGTCTGGAAGGTCTGGAAGTCGATCTGTCCCGACGAGACCATCTTGGAGACGTCCTCGGTGGTCACGCCGAGTTGCTTGCTGAGCATCGAGAGGATCGGCACGCCGCGCTCGCCCAACTGCGCGACAACCTCGCCGGAGAGCTTGCCGGTGGCGGCCACCTTGCCGAAGATCTGGGTCATCTCGCTCATCGAGACGCCCGCGACGGAGGCGGTGGATCCGAGGATCGTGAGGGACCGCTGCATGCCGTCGAGCGGGATGCCCGCGGCGGCGAATTGGGCCGCCGCCGAGGCCGCTTCGCCGAGTCCGAACGATGTGCCTTTCACGGCTGCCGTGGCGGCGTTCATGATCGCCTTGACGTCCGCCGCGGAGTTGCCGAGGCCGACCAGCTTCGCCGTCGCTTGGTCGATGGCATCCAGGCGGCTGAATCCCTTGGCGAGGGACGTGCCGAGGATCCCGGCGACGGCGCTACCGGCGACGACAGCGGACGCGGCAAGGCCCTTGCCGAGAGCGGCACCGAGCGCGGCGCCGACGCCATCCATGCCGCCGGTGGCGGACTTCTTGACCTTGTCGGGGACTTCCGATGCATCCGCGTCTACCTCAATGGTGACGACGCCGACGACGTTTCCTGCCATGCGGGGGCTCTCTTTCAGAGATCAGCCCCGGCCCTTTCACCAGCAGGTCACTTCGTATGGTCCCGATCTTAAC
>NZ_NCKN01000333.1 GCF_002257455.1 Microbacterium sp. 13-71-7 | reverse complement strand
CCGTCACCAACCGCTCGGCGGAGCCCGCGACCTTCCGCGTCTATGCGGCCGACGCGAAGACCGACTACGACACCGCGGCGTTCACCCTGATCGGCGCGGACCGCGCCTCGACGGACCTCGGCGCGTGGACCGCCGTGCACGATGGCCCCGCCGCCTGCGCGAACCCGGCCGACGCCTCCTGCGCGGCCGGACTCGGCATCGTGCTCGCACTCGAGCCCGGAGCCCGCGCCGACATCCCGATCACGATCACGGTCCCGCACGACGCCTCGCCCGGCGACCACGCGGCGGGCATCGTCGCCTCGTTCAGCACCGGCGCCGGTGACGGGGCGGCAAGCGTGCGTCGCGAGAACCGGGTCGGCACCCGCATCTACCTGCGCGTCGACGGCGCACTCCACGCGGGAGTCGGGGCTTCGGGCGCCGTCGCCGGATACAACGCGAACCTGAACCCCTTCGCCGCGGGCAGTGGGTTCGTCGGTGTCGACGTCGCCAACACCGGCAACACCCGCCTCTCCGTGCAGCCCTCGCTGCGCTTCACGGGCCCGTTCGGGATCGAGCTCGGGACGGTCGTGCTTCCCGAGGTGCGCAACCTCATGCCGGGCGGCACGGGCCACGTCACGGCCTCCGTGCCCGGCATCCCGCCGCTCCTCCTGCTCTTCGCCGAGGTCGTGCTCGCGCCGACCCCGGCCGACGGCGTCGCCGCCGAGGATCCGCTCCCGGCCCCCACGCGCGCGTCCGCGGAGGCCTGGGCAGTGCCCTGGTCGCTTCTCGCCTTGGTAGCGCTCCTGCTCGGCGGCGGATGGATCGTGCTGCGGATCCGCCGTCGGCGACGGGAGCTGCTCGCCCAGGACTTCGCCGACTACGCCGACGTGATCCGCGCCGAGGAGCGCGCCCATCAGACGGCCCGCATGGCGGGATCCGCCCCGGATCCCGCCGCCCCCGACCTCGTCGGCGCCGAGCGCGCCGCGACTGTCTTCGACAAGGAGAACGCGCGATGATCCGCCGTCCCCGCATCCGCCGCGGAGTCCCCGTCCTGGCGCTGGCGCTGGTCCTGGGGCTCGCCGCCCCGTTCGGACTCTCGCTCCCCGCCTCGGCTGATGACAGCACGCCCCCCGATGGCGCACCGGTCGCCGTGACGGTGACCGTGCCGGAGGCGACTGCGTCGCCGACGTCCCCGACGCAGCCCGCGACACCGGGGAAGGCCGGGACCGGTTCTGGAACCGGTAGCGGAAGCGGGGCCGGCGGCTCCGGAGGCTCCACCGGGACCGGGACGTCGGTGATCGGTTCGGCCGGCGGCGCATCCGCGACAGAGGCCAAGGAACCGTCGATCCCGAAGGCGGCGGCCGGCACCGCGGAGCGCGCCGCGGTCGATCGCGCCACCTATCGCCCCGGCGACACCGTCACGGTGAGCAGCGAGGGGTTCACCCCCGGAGAGCAGGTGCAGATCGTGCTCTTCGGCGAGGGCACTCTCGTCGCCAACGTCGCGGCCGACGCCGACGGCAAAGTACAGCACGCGTTCGCTCTTCCCAAGGACCTGAATGCCGGCCAGCACACGGTGCAGCTCACCGGCTGGCAGTCGCATCGGGTCGCCGCCTCGCGCTTCCTGGTGGAGCTGGTCCCCGCGACCGCCGCCCCCGGGATCCAGGGCGTCCCGCCCTGGGCCTGGTGGGCCGGGGGAGGGATCGGACTCCTCCTGCTCCTGGGCGCCGCGTGGTGGCTGGTGCGCGCTCTGCGCGTTCCCGAGGCGAGGACAGCATGAAGCGCTCCGTGGGCACGATCATGACGCCCGCGACCGATTCGACGGCGCGGACACCGGCGCGCCGGCGCCGGCGCGTCTTCGGGCACCGCCTTTCCTTCCCCGCGACGCGGCCGGCGCGCCCGCCGAAGGACGGTCGCTGGTGGGCCGGCGCGGCGGTCCTCACCGTCTCGGTGCTGCTGCTCTCCCTCGTCGTGCACGCGACGGTGTTCTCGGCGCTGCAGCACTATCGGGCGCAGACGCTCTCGTACAACGCGCTGCGCGTCTCACTGGCCAAGGCCGAGACGCCGGTCGGACAGCTCGTCGACGCGGACCGGATGTCGGAGATCGGCACGCCGGTCGCCTACCTGGAGATCCCCGCGATCGGTCTGAAGGAGGTCGTCGTCGAAGGTACCGGCGCGGAGGTGCTCCGGGCCGGGCCGGGACATCGCCGCGATTCCGTGATGCCGGGTCAGTCAGGGACCGCGGTGGTGCTCGGCAGGCAGAGCACGTACGGCGGGCCGTTCTCGCAGCTGAACCGGCTCAAGCCGGGCGATGAGATCCGCGTCACGACTGGTCAGGGCACGAACGAGTTCACGGTCTTCGGTCTGCGCCGCGCCGGGGATCCGATGCCTGCGCCGCTGTCCGGAACTCAGGGGCGGCTCGAGCTGCAGACCGCCGACGGACTCGCCCTGTTCCCGTCGGGCGTGCTGCACGTCGATGCCCAGCTGACGTCGGCCGCACGGCAGACGCCGTCACGGGTGATGGCCTACCCGGCGCTGCCGATCGGCGAACGGGGGATGGGGCAGGACTCGCCGGGGTGGTTCCTCGCCTTCTTCGCGCTGGTGTTCTTCGCGGTCGCAGGGATCGCCGTGTGGTGGCTCTGGCGATCATGGGGCCGGTGGCAGGCCTGGGTGATCGGCGTGCCTGTTCTCATCGCCTTCGGCGTCGCCACGGCCGACGCCGTGATGAACGCCCTCCCGAATCTGCTGTGAACCCGGAGCACGGCTCACCGACCGCGCTCCGGCGCCCGACCACGAGGAAGACATGAACCCCTACACCGACCAGGCCGCGGCACTCGCCGCGCAGCGCAGCGCCATCGACGCCCACATCGGCGCGGCGCACCCCGACGACGTCACCAGCGCGGTGCCGGCTCCTGAGCAGCGCTGGGCGCCTCCGGCGGCAGCCCCGCCGGAGGCGGTGACCGCCGTGATCCCGGCCGGCCCGGCCCCGCGGCCGTTCGTCGCTCCGGATCCGGCCGGCGGTCCCGATCGGACGGACGGCATCGTGACGTTCCACGAGGAGCCCGTCGCGAATCCTGCGGCACCGCTCTCGGAGCTGGTGGCGCGCGACGTCTCGGCGTGGTTCGGGCAGCACAAGGTGCTCGATCGCGTGTCGCTGACCATGCCCGCGGGTCAGGTGACCGCACTCATCGGCCCGTCGGGATGCGGCAAGTCGACGTTCCTGCGGATCCTCAACCGGATGCACGAGCTCGTGCCCTCCGCATCGCTCGCCGGCGAGGTCCTGCTGGACGGGGACGATGTCTACGACCGCGACCGGAAGCT
>NZ_NCKN01000332.1 GCF_002257455.1 Microbacterium sp. 13-71-7 | reverse complement strand
CTGCTGCCGGACCCCATCGTCCGCACCCTCAAGCTAACAATGCATGCGTATGAATATTCCTGGATCCGGTTCCGGATCCAGATCCAGGACCCCCTGACCGCGAGACTCCAACTGGGCGACGAGACTGCACTCCTGAAGTGCAGTCTCGTCGCGGAGATGGAGTCTCGCGGTCAGCGCTCGCGGTCAGCGCTCGCGGTGGGCGCGGGGCTCAGCGACCGGAGAGAGCCTCGGACAGCTTCACGCGCGCGCCCATGCGCAGCAGGGAGTTCTCGTAGATCTTCGCGGCGACGAGGATCGCGGCCACGCAGGCGGCGAGCAGGATCACCAGCGACGCCAGCGGCTCCCACCACTGCGCCTCGCCGACGAACAGCCGCACCGGCATCGCCACCGGGGCCGAGAACGGGATGTACGACAGGATCGTCATCACCAGCGGATTGTCGTTGAAGATGATCACGAGGACGTACGGGGCCATCACGAGCATCGTGATCGGCATGGTCGTGGATCCGATGTCCTCCTGGCGCGACACGAGGGATGCGGCGGCGGCGAACAGCGAGGCCAGCAGCACGAATCCGAACAGGAAGAACACGGCGAACCACACCAGCGGGGATCCGAGCCCCTGCAGCACGCCGTTCTGCCCTGTCACGATGAGCCCGACCACGGCGATCGCCGCGAGCAGCAGGATCTGCGCCATCGCGAGCACCGTGTTGCCGATGACCTTGCCGGCCAGCAGCACGCGGGCGGGGATCGCGGCGAGCAGCAGCTCCACTACGCGCGTGGACTTCTCCTCGACCACGCTCTGCGCCATCGTCGCGCCGAACGTCGACGCGGCCATCAGGAAGACGACGCCGAAGCCGATCGCGACGAGGTAGCGCAGCAGCGGATTGGTCGTGTCCGGTTCGAGGATCGTGACCTTCGGCGTCTTCGCGAGCAGGCTCTGCAGGCTGTTCGGCGCGCTCTTCAGCGCCACGATCTCGTATCCGAACGAGCTGTCGCCGGACGCCGGGACGAGGGCCGCCTCGACCGTGCCGTCGCGGACCAGCTTCTCCGCGGCGGTCGCGTCGGCGACCTCGGTCGGTGCGAGCCCCGGCAGGCCGTGCACGGCCTGCGCGGTCTCCGAGGTCACCGCGATCTTCGTCTCGGAGGTGTTCTTGCTCATGAACCCGCCGATCAGCACGCCGGCGAGGGCGATCAGCAGCAGGATGCCGGTCGAGATCAGGAACG
Organism: Microbacterium sp. 13-71-7; assembly: GCF_002257455.1. Classification (GTDB taxonomy): domain Bacteria; phylum Actinomycetota; class Actinomycetes; order Actinomycetales; family Microbacteriaceae; genus Microbacterium. Next base: position 2,089 of record NZ_NCKN01000332.1, on the reverse strand, counting down.
CCTTGCTGCGCAGCTTGGATCCGATCTCGCGCTCGGCGACGAGGAAGATCCCGCTCGACGCGGAGAGCGCGCCGGTCTGAGTGGTCGCGGTGCTCACTGGATGACCTCCTTGAAGATCTGGGCGAGGGACGGATGCTGCGGGGTGAAGGCGTGCACGACGCCGTGGCCGAGGGCGGTGCGCAGAACCCGCTGCGCATCCTCCGGAGTGGCGGCGTCGAAGACCGCGGTGCCGCGCTCGAAGTCGACGACGGTGATGCCCGGCTCGGAGCGGATCCATCCGGCGTCGGCGTCGGAGACCAGCTCGTAGCGCGGCGCGGAGTGCTGCGCGCGGAGCTGCTCGCGGGAGCCGGAGGCGCGGATCGTGCCGCCGGCGATGATGACCAGGTCGTCGCAGAGCCGCTCGACGACGTCGAGCTGGTGCGAGGAGAACAGGATCGCGGCGCCCTGTGCGGCGCGCGCCTGCAACACTCCGGCGACGACGTCGACCGCGAGCGGATCCAGTCCGGAGAACGGCTCGTCGAGGATGAGCACCTCGGGGTCGTGCACGAGTGCGGCGGCGATCTGCGCGCGCTGCTGGTTGCCGAGCGAGAGCGACTCGATCGAGTCGTGCAGCCGCTCGCCGAGCCCGAGCTCGGCCAGCAGCGCCTCGCCGCGGGCCGTCGCCTCGGACTTGCCGAACCCGTGCAGCCGCGCCAGGTACGCGACCTGCTCGAGCACCTTCATCTTGGGATACAGGCCGCGCTCCTCGGGCATGTACCCGAAGTGGCGCCGGTCGGTGGCCGCGACGTCGTGCCCGCCGAGGCGCACGGTGCCGCCGTCGGAGCCGAGCACGCCCAGCACGATCCGCATCGTGGTGGTCTTGCCGGCGCCGTTGCCGCCGACGAAGCCCGTGAGCCGCCCCGGCTCGACGCGGAATGAGACGTCGTCGAGCACGCGCCGCGCGCCGTAGCTCTTGGTGAGGCCCTCGAGTTCGAGCAGCCCCGTGGTCGTGGTGCGGGTGAGCACTGTGGTCATGGCTCCACGGTATTCAGCGGCGGCGTCCGTGGCATCCCCCCTACGGCGGATCCCCGCCCGCCCTCGCGGCGGATCCGGTGGCCGTGCGGGAGGCGGATCGGGGCGGTATCGTCTTCGCATGCTCGACGACGTGCGCCGTCCGGAATCGGGGTCCGGTGGGCCCTTCAAGGGCGTGACGACCTGGTTCGTTGTGCCCAGTGCCAGGATGCTGACCTGGGCACGGGGTTCGGTGATGGTGCTGTCCCTGACGCTGATGGGGATGTGCATCGTCGTCGGGGCGCTGAGGCTCTCATCGCCGCCTTCCCTGGCTCCGACCTATCTCGTTCTCGGCCTGACCGGGGGAGTTCTGATCCTCTGCGGGTGGCTCGGTCTCTGGAGACCGCTCGTCGTATCCGCGCGGCGTGCGGCTCAAGCGCAGCCCGGCGCTGAATGGGTCGCCTTCGGGCAGATGGTGCTCAACACCTCTTCAGGAGGGAAGCGCATCGGACAGGGATGGGGGATCGCGGGCCCTGACGCGCTCGAGATCACCGCGACCCGCAATTGGTTTTCCCCTCGGGCCGACGGGACACCGGTCGTCGTCATTCCGTGGGGGGAGATCACAGAGATCCGAAGCTTTCGGGCGGCCCGGCTCATGGCTCCGGTGCTGCGCGTGCGCACGGAAAGCGACGACATCCTCGATCTCGACCTCGTGCCCCGCTCGGGGTTCTCTGGGCGGTGCATCACTCCCGGTGAAGTCGGGGACGCAGTCGTACTGCTCGACGCGCGGAGGATTCCCTCGAACTGAGACGCTCAGCCCCGTCCGAGGTCGGCATGCGCCGCCCCGCGGGGGAGCGGGCCGGAGTCAGCCCTCGAGCAGACGCCAGCCGAGACGCTGTGCCGCGCGGCGGTCGAAGGTCACGGTATTCGTGACGCCGAACTGCGCCATGGTGCTGTCGATCAGCGCGTCGGCGAAGTCGGCACCGTCGCCGGCGGCTTCGAGCGCCCGCACGACCCCCTCGCCGTCGTCGAACTCCAGAACTTCGGACTCGACAAGGCCGCGGATGAGGGCAAGCGCGGTGTCCTTGCTGAAGCCCTG
>NZ_NCKN01000331.1 GCF_002257455.1 Microbacterium sp. 13-71-7 | reverse complement strand
CCGCTGGGCGGCGCCGTGCGCGAACGGGTGCGGATCCCCGTCGAACGCCCGGACGTCTCGGACGTCGTCGAGCTCGTCGCCCGCGTCGTGGCGGACTGGCGCGGCGGCGCCCTGGCGGGGTGCCGCATCGAAGGCGTGGGAGTCGCGGTGCCCGGTCTCGTGCGGGTCTCCGACGGACTCGTGCGGCTCGCGCCGCACCTGGAGTGGCGCGATGCGGACATCGCCGGACCGCTCGCCGCCGCGCTCGGCCTCGACGTCGTGGTGGGCAATGACGCCTCCCTCGGTGCGCGGGCGGAGCGGCTGTTCGGCGCCGCCAGGCAGCACGAGGACGTCGTCTACCTCAACGGCGGCGCCAGCGGCATCGGCGGCGGGCTCATCCTGCACGGCACGCTCATCGGCGGCGTCGGCGGATACGCCGGCGAGTGGGGGCAGACCGCGGCGAGCGTGGCGGAGGCCGCCGACCGGCGGGCCGAGGGCGGCGTGCTGGAGGACGAGGTCAACCGGGCCCGGCTCGTGCAGGCCGCGGACCTGGCCGCCCCGGACGACGCCGAGCTCCGCACCGCCCTCGCCGCGTCCGCCGACGGGGGGCCGGCGGCCGCCGAGGTCGCGCGGCAGCGGCGCATCCTCGCCGCCACGCTCGGCAACGCCGTGAACGTGCTCAACCCGTCGATGATCGTGCTGGGCGGATTCCTCGGGATCCTCCGGGACCTCGATCCGCAGGGCTTCGACGACGAGGTGCGCGGGCGCGCGCTCGCCGCGTCCGCCGAGGGCCTGGAGCTCTCCGCCGCCGCGCTCGGTGCGGATCGCCTGCTGATCGGCGCGGCCGACGCGGCCTTCGAGCGCCTGCTGGCGGATCCGCTGGGCTGACGACCCAGCGGCCGGCGCTCCTCGCGGGGTCGTCGAGCGAGGACGCCGAAGGCGACCGAGACGAAACGCGGTGCCCTCGCAGGAGCACCGCGTCTCGTCTCACCGTCGGCTCGTCTGGCGACCCAGCGGGTCAGCCGCGGGCGACCTCGAGCTCGACCGCCGACCACGACAGGGCCGGCAGGGTGAGGCGCACCGCGCCGTCGTCGAGGGCCACGCCGTCGAGCGGCCGCAGCCCCACGGCGTCCGGGGCGTCGAGCAGGTTCGCGGTGAGGCGGTCGCCGTCCTCGGGCACCGTGAGCACCTCCGCCGAGCGCAGCGCGGTCGCGCGCAGCCCGTGCAGATCCAGGTCCACCGTGGCCTCCGCGTCGAGCGACCGGTTCGCCACGAAGAGCGCGAGCCGGCCCGACTCCTCGTCCCAGGTCGCGACCGCGTCGACCTCGTCCACGTCGCCGTAGCGGGCGGTCGGGGCCTTCGTGGAGGAGACCGCCAGACGCAGGATCCGCCCCTTCGCCATCTTCGCCATGCGCGCGAACGGCCAGAAGATCGACTGCCGCCAGGCGGGCCCGCCCTCTTCGGAGCGGATCGGGGCGATCACGTTCACGAGCTGCGCCTGGTTCGCGATCCTCACCCGGTCGCCGTGGCGCAGCAGGCTGTGCAGGAACGTGCCGACCACGACCGCATCCGTGACGTTGTAGGTGTCCTCGATGAGGCGCGGGTGCTCGCGCCAGGTCTTCTCGACCTGGTGCGGCTGGTCGTCGGTGTCCAGGCCCGACTGGTACCAGACGTTCCACTCGTCGAACGAGATGTCGACCTGCTTGGTGTGCTTGCCCGCGGCCTTGACGGCGTCGATGGTCGCGACGACGCCGTCGATGAACGCGTCCATGTCCACCGCCTCGGCGAGGAAGGACGCGGCGTCGCCGTCGTGCTCCTGGTAGTACGCGTGCATCGAGATGTAGTCCACCTCGTCGTACGCGTGCGTGAGCACCGTGTGCTCCCAGGTGCCGAAGGTCGGCATCTGCCGATTCGAGGATCCGACCGCGACGAGCTCGATCGTCGGATCCACGAGCTTCATCGCCTTGGCGGTCTCCTGCGCGAGGCGCCCGTACTCGGCGGGGGTCTTGTGGCCGATCTGCCACGGGCCGTCCAGCTCGTTGCCGAGGCACCACAGCCTGATGTCGAAGGGATCCTCCGCGCCGTTGCGACGCCGCAGGTCCGACCAGTACGTGCCGCCGGGGTGGTTCGCGTACTCGACCAGTGCGCGTGCCTCCTCGACCCCGCGCGTGCCGAGGTTGATCGCCTCCATCACCTCGACCTCGGCCTCGCGCGACCAGTCCACGAACTCGTGGAGCCCGAACGCGTTGGTCTCGATCGTGTGCCAGGCGCCGTCGATCCGCACGGGGCGCTCCGCGGCCGGGCCGACGCCGTCCTCCCAGCGATAGCCGGAGACGAAGTTGCCTCCCGGGTAGCGGATCACGGTGGGGCCGAGCTCGCGCACGAGCTCGAGCACGTCGGTGCGGAAGCCTCGGGCGTCCGCCGCGGGGTGTCCCGGCTCGTAGATGCCGGTGTAGACGCAGCGGCCCATGTGCTCGACGAACTGGCCGAAAAGGCGGCGCGGGACGTCGGCGATGGTGAAGTCGCGGTCGATGGTGATGCGGGCGTGGGTCATGGGGGTCCGATCCGTTCGGGTCATTGACCGCCGAAGCCGCTGGTGGCGACTCCCTTGACGATCTGCTTCTGGAAGATGAGGAACACGATGATGAGGGGCAGGGCGGCGAGCACGGCCTGGGCCATGACCTGCGCGTACTGCACGCCGTAGGCGCTGATGACGGTCTGCAGACCGACCGGCAGCGTCATCAGGCCGGTGTCGTTGATGACGAGGAACGGCCACAGGAAGTTGTTCCACGCGCCGATGAACACGAAGATCGCGACGGAGGCCAGGATCGGCCGGCTGAGCGGCAGCACGACCGACCAGAACACCCGGAACCTGCTCGCGCCGTCGACGCGCGCCGCGTCCTCCAGCTCGATCGGGATCGCGTCGAAGAACCGCTTCAGGATGAACACCATCGCCGGCGCCACGACCTGCGGCAGGATCAGGCCCCAGTGGGTGTCCACCAGGTTGAAGGCCAGCATCTCGTAGAACAGCGGGATGATCAGCACCTGCGGCGGCACGACGATCGCGGCGATGATCGTCACGAACAGCCAGCGGCGGCCGCGGAAGTCGAGCCGGGAGAAGGCGTAGGCGGCCAGGGCCGAGATCGTCACCGTGATGACGGTGACGGCGGTCGCGGTCCACAGGCTGTTCCACGCCCACAGGTACACGTTGCCCTGCGACAGGATCGCGGTGAACGCCTGGCCGGTCGGGCCGCTCGCCCCGATCCAGCCCGGGTCGCCCGAGGCGGCGTCGGTCTCGGTCTTGAACGCGGTCGCGACGGCCCACAGGAAGG
>NZ_NCKN01000330.1 GCF_002257455.1 Microbacterium sp. 13-71-7 | reverse complement strand
TGGCCCACTTCGCCGGACTCGTCGCCGCGGGTCTGCACCCGAACCCGGTGCCGCACGCGCACGTCGTCTCCTCGACCGTGCACAAGACCATCGGCGGCCCCCGCTCCGGCTTCATCCTCACGAACGACCCCGAGATCGCGAAGAAGATCAACTCGGCCGTCTTCCCCGGTCAGCAGGGCGGTCCGCTCATGCACGTGATCGCGGCCAAGGCGACCGCGTTCAAGATCGCCGGCACCCCGGAGTTCAAGGAGCGCCAGGAGCGCGTGCTGCGCGGCGCCGCGCTCATCGCCGACCGTCTCTCGCAGCAGGACGTGAAGGACGCGGGCATCGCGGTCCGCTCCGGCGGCACCGACGTGCACCTCGTGCTCGTCGACCTGCGCGATGCCGAGATCGACGGCAAGCAGGCCGAGGACCTCCTGCACGACATCCACATCACGGTCAACCGCAACGCCGTCCCGAACGACCCTCGTCCGCCGATGGTCACCTCGGGTCTGCGCATCGGCACGCCGGCGCTCGCGACGCGCGGCTTCGGCGACGCCGAGTTCACCGAGGTCGCCGACGTCATCGCGCTCGCGCTGCAGCCCGGCGCCGACGTCGAGGCGCTGCGCTCCCGCGTGGACGCGCTCGCGGCCGCCTTCCCGCTCTACCCGGACCTGCAGCAGTAATCGCACAGATCCTTTCCTGACCGCGAGACTGCAACTCCGCGACGAGACTGCGGATGAGATGCGCTGTCTCGTCGCCGAGTTGCAGTCTCGCGGTCATATGAACCCGGGTATGAAGGAGTGTTGACATGACCGCGAAGATTCTGGACGGCAAGGCCGCTGCGGCCGAGATCAAGGCCGAGCTCACCGAGCGGGTCGCCGCGCTGAGGGAGAAGGGCATCGTGCCGGGCATCGCCACGGTGCTGGTCGGGGCCGACCCGGCGTCGCAGCTGTACGTGGGGATGAAGCACCGGCAGTCCGAGGCGATCGGGATGAACTCGATCCAGCGCGAGCTGCCGGCCGACGCCACGCAGGCCGAGGTCGAGGCCGTCATCGACGAGCTCAATGCGGATCCGGCCTGCCACGGCTACATCGTGCAGCTGCCGCTGCCGAAGCACCTCGACACCGACGCGATCCTCGAGCGGATCGACCCCGCGAAGGACGCCGACGGCCTGCACCCGACCAACCTCGGCCGGCTCGTGCTGAACGTGAACGCGCCGATCCGCACGCCGCTGCCCTGTACGCCTCGCGGCGTGATCGAGCTGCTGCTGCGCAACGACTACGACCTCAAGGGCAAGCACGTCGTGGTCGTCGGCCGCGGAGTCACGATCGGACGCCCGATGGGCCTGCTGCTCACGCGCCGCGACATCAACGCCACCGTCACCCAGGTGCACACCGGCACGCCCGACATGTCGCCGTACCTGCGCGAGGCCGACGTCATCGTCGCCGGGGCCGGCGTCAAGCACCTCATCACCGCCGCCGACGTCAAGCCCGGCGCCGCGGTGCTCGACGTGGGCGTGACGCGCGAGACCGACCCTGAGACCGGCAAGAACAAGGTCTACGGAGACGTGGATCCGGCGGTCGCCGAGGTGGCCGGCTGGATCTCGCCGAACCCCGGCGGCGTGGGCCCGATGACGGTCGCGCTGCTCATGACGAACGTGGTCGAGGCCGCGGAGCGCGCGGCGGCCTGAGGCCGCACGGATGAAAGGGGCGGATCCGACGAGTCGTCGGATCCGCCCCTTTCGGCGCAGGAGGTCGGAGGGTCAGCCGAGCTCGTCGAGCATGCGCCGCTGCTCCGGCGTGAGTCCGTCCTGGAGCTCCTCGCGCCCCGCGGCCGTCGCGCGCGACGATCCGGCGGACGGTGCGGACGGTACGGATGCAGCGGATGACGTCGGTGAGGCGGATCCGCGACGGGACGCAGAGATCCTCGCGCCGGCCGCGTCGTACAGCTCGCCGGCCTTGCGGGACAGCGCGTCGTCGATCTGGTCGTAGACGACCCAGCCGATCAGCAGGATCACCGGCGGGACGATCCAGCCCCAGACGTTCCCGGCGCGCACGCCGCTCAGCCAGACCGTGAGCAGCCAGATGACGAACTCGACCACGAACACGGCGAGGTACTGCACGACCTTGGTGCCGCCGGCCGACAGGGACGTCGCAGCCCGCTTCAGCATCGGCTTGAGCACGAGCGTCGCCAGGGTCAGGATCACGGACGCCCAGAGCGCGTGCAGCCCGACCCTCGCCGGGGTCAGCCAGCCGATCACGAGCAGCACGACGACGTTGAAGACGTAGAGCGACGCGAACCGCACGATCAGATTCCTCATGCGTCCAGACTGTCATGCGACGGAGCGGACGGGGAGAGCCGCCGCGCCGGACAGGGGAGGTGCGCCGGGGGTCGGGGACCAATATGCTGGCCGCGTCCGCGACCCTCGAGGAGACGCACATGCAGATCGCCCTGTTCATCGCAGAACTGATCGTGGTCCTCGGCTGCATCGTGATGGGCACGCGCTCGAGCGGCGTGGGGCTCGGCCTCTGGGGAGGGACGGGTGTCGCGATCCTGGTGTTCGTGTTCCGTGTGCCGCCGGGGTCGCCGCCCGTGGACGCGCTCCTCATCGTGCTGTCGGTCGTGCTCGCCTCCTCGATGATGCAGTCCGCCGGAGGGATCGACTGGATGGTGTCGGTGGCCGCGAAGCTCATCGCGCGCAGCCCGAGGCAGATCACGCTGGTCGCCCCGCTCATCTCGTTCCTGTTCTCGGTCGGGGCGGGGACCTCGAACATCCTCTATCCGCTGCTGCCCGTGATCCAGGACCTCTCCTACCGCAACGGCATCAGGCCGTCGCGCCCGCTCTCGCTCTCGGTGGTCGCGACCGGCGTCGCTCTCGCCTGCAGCCCGGTCTCGGCCGCCATGGCCGCGATGGTGACGCTCACCGACGTGGCACCGTGGAACTTCGAGCTCGTCGACATCCTCAAGGTGACGATCCCCGCCGCGGTCGTCGGCATCGTGGTCTCGAGCTTCGTCGTGAACCGCCTCGGCAAGGAGCTCGCCGAAGACCCGGAGGTGCAGGCGAAGATCGCCCGCGGCGAGCTCGCGCCGCCGCGCACGGGCGCTGCGGAGGTCAAGGCCGACGTGACCGTGACCTCCGCCGGCCGCAACGCGGCGATCATCTTCCTGCTCGGCGTCGCCGTGATCGTGCTCTTCGGCCTGTTCAAGGCGCTCCGCCCGCTCGACGCCTCGGGCGACCCGGTGAGCATGACGCCGATCATCGAGATCGTCATGTTCGTCGCCGGAACCGTGATCCTGCTGGTCTCCCGTCCCAAGGTCGGCGAGATCCCGACGATG
>NZ_NCKN01000329.1 GCF_002257455.1 Microbacterium sp. 13-71-7 | reverse complement strand
GTGCAGGATCTTCTCGGACAGCTGGTCCTCGACCTCGCGCTGCATCGCACGACGCAGCGGACGGGCGCCGAGCGTCGGGTCGAACCCGATCTCGATGAGCTGGTCCTTGGCGGCGTCCGTCAGCTCCACCGTCATGTCGCGGTCGAGCAGGCGGTCGCTCAGGCGCTTCGTGAACAGGCCGACGATCTGACGCAGCTCGTCCTTGTTCAGCTGCGGGAACACGATGACGTCGTCGAGACGGTTCAGGAACTCGGGCTTGAAGTTGCGCTTGAGCTCCTCGTCGACCTTGCCCTTCATCCGCTCGTAGGTCGTCTGCGAGTTGCCCTCGATCTGGAAGCCGACCGGGCCACCGGCGATCGCGGACGAACCGAGGTTCGTCGTCATGATGATCACGGTGTTCTTGAAGTCGATGACGCGACCCTGACCGTCGGTGAGGCGACCCTCCTCGAGGATCTGCAGCAGCGAGTTGAAGATGTCGGGGTGCGCCTTCTCGATCTCGTCGAACAGCACCACGGAGAACGGCTTGCGACGCACCTTCTCGGTGAGCTGGCCGCCCTCCTCGAAGCCGACGAACCCGGGAGGGGCTCCGAACAGCCGCGAGACGGTGTGCTTCTCGCCGAACTCGCTCATGTCGAGCGAGATGAGGGCGCCCTCGTCGTCGAACAGGAACTCGGCGAGCGCCTTGGCGAGCTCGGTCTTTCCGACGCCCGTGGGGCCGGCGAAGATGAACGAGCCCGAGGGGCGCTTCGGGTCCTTCAGACCCGCACGCTGGCGGCGGATCGTCTTGGACAGGGCGGCGATCGCCTCCTCCTGGCCGATGACGCGCTGGTGCAGCGCCTTCTCCATGAAGACGAGGCGGCTGGACTCCTCCTCGGTGAGCTTGAACACCGGGATGCCCGTCGCCTGGGCCAGCACCTCGGCGATCAGGCCCTCGTCGACGACCGCGTTGGTCGCGACGTCGCCCGAGCGCCACTGCTTCTCCAGGCGCAGCCGCTCTGCGAGCAGCTCCTTCTCCTGGTCGCGCAGGGAGGCCGCCTTCTCGAAGTCCTGCTCCTCGGAGGCCAGCTCCTTCTCCTCGCGGACCTTCGCGATCTTGTCGTCGAACTCGCGCAGCTCCGGCGGGGAGGACAGGATCGACAGGCGCAGGCGGGCGCCGGCCTCGTCGATCAGGTCGATCGCCTTGTCGGGCAGGAACCGGTCGGCCACGTAGCGGTCGGCGAGGTTCGCCGCGGCGACGAGCGCGCCGTCGGTGATCTGCACCTTGTGGTGCGCCTCGTAGCGGTCGCGCAGGCCCTTCAGGATGTTGATCGTGTGCGGCAGGTTCGGCTCGTTGACCTGGATCGGCTGGAACCGGCGCTCGAGCGCGGCGTCCTTCTCGAAGTGCTTGCGGTACTCGTCGAGCGTGGTGGCGCCGATCGTCTGCAGCTCGCCGCGGGCGAGCAGCGGCTTCAGGATGCTCGCCGCGTCGATCGCGCCCTCGGCGGCGCCCGCACCCACGAGGGTGTGGATCTCGTCGATGAAGACGATGATGTCGCCGCGCGTGCGGATCTCCTTGGTGACCTTCTTCAGGCGCTCCTCGAAGTCGCCGCGGTAGCGGGATCCGGCGATGAGGGATCCGAGGTCGAGCGAGTAGAGCTGCTTGTCCTTGAGCGTCTCGGGGACGTCGCCCTTCACGATCGCCTGGGCAAGGCCCTCGACGACGGCGGTCTTGCCGACGCCGGGCTCGCCGATCAGGACGGGGTTGTTCTTGGAGCGGCGGGAGAGGATCTGCATGACCCGCTCGATCTCCTTCTCGCGCCCGATGACCGGGTCGAGCTTGTTGTCGCGCGCAGCCTGCGTCAGGTTGCGCCCGAACTGGTCGAGCACCTGGGATCCGCCCTGGGCCTGCTGCTGGGTGTCGTGCGCGGCGCCGGAGACGGCGGCGGGCTCGCGCCCCGGGGATCCGGAGAGCATCTGGATGACCTGCTGGCGGACCTTGTTCAGGTCGGCGCCGAGCTTGACGAGCACCTGGGCGGCGACGCCCTCGCCCTCGCGGATGAGGCCGAGGAGGATGTGCTCAGTGCCGATGTAATTGTGGCCGAGCTGCAGCGCCTCGCGCAGGCTCAGCTCGAGCACCTTCTTCGCGCGCGGCGTGAAGGGGATGTGGCCGGTCGGCTGCTGCTGACCCTGGCCGATGATGTCCTGCACCTGCTCGCGCACGGACTCGAGGGAGATGCCGAGGGACTCCAGCGCCTTGGCCGCAGCTCCCTCGCCCTCGTGGATGAGGCCGAGGAGGATGTGCTCGGTGCCGATGTAGTTGTGGTTGAGCATCTTCGCCTCTTCTTGGGCGAGGACGACGACACGACGGGCTCGGTCAGTGAATCTCTCGAACATGTCACTCCTTGTTCGTTGCCCGGTGGGGGCGATGGCACACTCCGTGCCGGATACATCGAGAGTAACGACCGTGCGAGCGGTGCAAGCCGTTGTTCGCCGTCGGCTGACCCCGGCGACGAAGCGTGACGCGGTGGTACTGCGCCTCATCGGGGCGCCCGACCCACCCAAGAACCGAGGATGTTCGCAATGCGGAAGGCGATCCGGGCCGGATCCGTCCTTCCGCATTGCCATCGCCCTGCGGACTTCCCCACCTCCGCGGGGCGATGCGGACCCGACCCTTGACCCCCTTATCGATTGTCGTTATGTTAACGATCATCGATAACATCCGTGTCGGCAGAGGGGGAATCATGATCGCGGCCACACGATCCAGAGGACAAGGACCGACGACCCGTTCCGAGCGCGCGGACGCGACCGCCGTGCTGATCGTCGGCACGCTTGTTCTCGCCGCCGCCGTCACGGTCGTGGTGCTGCGCGCTGCGCAGACCTTCCGCCCGGACGGCATCGCCTGGATCCTGCCCATCGACCAGCAGCCGATCGACGCGACGGTGAGGTCAGGCAGTTCCGCCGTGCACGGCTATGCGACGCAGGCTCTGGTGGTCGTCCCCGGGCTGAGCCCTCTGGGCACGGGCGCGATCGTCCTCTCGCATGCGGTGTGGGCGACGGCCGCGCTGCTCGTCATCGGGTCCTCCCTCTTCATCGCCTGGTCCTTCCTGCGCGGGCGGTTCTTCGCAACGGGAACGGTGCGCGCCCTCGCGACGATCAGCTGGGCACTCGCGATCGGCGCAGCCGTCGTGCATGTTCTCGACGGGTTCGGGCGCAACAGCATCGTGGCGGCCCTGAACCCGGATCGCGGGCCTGTCTACGACACCCCTGACACCTGGTCCTGGCTGCCGGTCTTCGCCGTCGGGGTGGCGCTCGGCCTGATCACCACGGCGTTCCGCCGCGGCGCGCGCCTG
>NZ_NCKN01000328.1 GCF_002257455.1 Microbacterium sp. 13-71-7 | reverse complement strand
TCGTGCGCCACTCGGTCCGCGACCTGACCTGAGCCGCCCGACTCGACCGGCTCAGTCCTCGCGCAGTGCGAGCAGCTCTCTGGCGTGCTCGAGCGCCGCGCCCGAGTCGGTGAGCCCGGAGAGCAGCCGCGCCATCTCGGCCTCGCGCTCCTGGCCGGCGAGGCGGCGGACGCTGGAGGCGGTGACCTGACCGTCGTTCGCCTTCACGACGCTGAGGTGGTTGTTCGCGAACGCCGCCACCTGGGCGAGGTGCGTGACGGCGATCACCTGGGAGGTGCGCGCCAGACGGGCGAGGCGCCGCCCGACCTCGATCGCGGCCGCGCCGCCGATCCCGGTGTCGACCTCGTCGAACACGAAGGTCGGGACGGGATCGGTCCCCGCGATGACGACCTCGATCGCGAGCATCACGCGCGACAGCTCGCCTCCCGAAGCGCCCTTCGCGACGGAACGGGGATCCGCGCCGGGATGCGGGGCGAGCAGGATCGCGACGTCATCGCGCCCGTGGGCGCTCTCGGCGCCCTCGGTGACGGCGACGACCAGGCGGGCGTCCGGCATCGCGAGCGCATGCAGCTCCTCGGTGACGGCAGTGCCGAGCCGGCCCGCGGCCTCGGTGCGCGTCGCGGTGAGTGCGGCGGCGGCCTCGTCCAGGGCCGCTCGTGCGGCATCTCGTTCGACCGTGAGCCGTTCGATGTGGTCGGAGTCGTCGTCCAACTCGGCGAGGCGGGTGGATCCGGTGTTCCAGAGCTCGAGGGCGGCGTCGAGCGTGCCGTGCGCGCGTACGAGGGCGGCGAGGGCCGCACGGCGCTCCTCGACGGCCGCCAGCTCGTGCGGACCTGACTCGTCGAGATCGGCGAGGTAGCCGCTCAGCTGCGCCGCGATATCCGTCGCGCGATAGCCGATCTCCGCGATACTCTCGGCGATCGCCGTCAGCTCCGGGTCGCCCGCCCGCTCCAGGGCGCGGCGCGCCTCCGCCGCCAGCGTCGTGACGTCGTTGTCACCGTCCTCGTCCGAGAGGGCGGCACGGGCGATCGCCGCGGACTGACGCAGCTCCTCGGCGTTGGCGAGGCGCTCCGCACGCTCGGCGAGGGCGTCGTCCTCCCCCGGCTGGGGATCCGTCGCCTCGATGAGCCCGAGCGCTTCGCGGAGATCCTCGGCCTCCTGCCTGCGCCGCTCCTGGTTGCCGCTGATCTCCTCGAGCTGGGCCGACAGGGTGCGCCAGCGCTCCCACGCGCTCTCGTACTCGGCCCGGACGAGTGCGATCGCGGATCCGCCGAAGCGGTCGAGCGCGTCGCGCTGCGCGGCCGCGGACCGCAGGCGCAGTTGCTCGGACTGTCCGTGCACGACGACCAGGTCGTCGGCGAGGTCGGCCAGCACGCCCGCCGGCGCGGCACGACCGCCGACGCTCGCACGGCTGCGCCCCTCGGCGGTGAGCGTCCGCGAGACGTAGAGCTCACCGCGCGCGTCGTCATAGGGCTCGAGCTCGCCGCCCGCATCGGCGACGGTGTCGGCGACGGAGCCCGCGCTCGGCACGATCCACACGCCCGCGACGGAGGCCTGCGCGGCACCGGCGCGCACGGCGCCGGAATCCGCCCTCGCCCCCAGCAGGAGCCCCAGGCCCGTCACGACCATGGTCTTGCCGGCGCCGGTCTCACCCGTGATCGCGGTGAAGCCGGGCCCGATCGGCAGGACGGCCTCGGCGATCACGCCGAGGTCGCGCAGGCGCATCTCCTCGATCATGCGTCGGCCCCCCGCCAGCCCGAGACCGGGAGCTGGAACTTGCGCACCAGCCGATCCGTGAACACGCTCGGGTGCAGCCGCGCGAGACGCACAGGACGCGAGGAGCGCCGGACGATGACCCGCGCGCCGCGCGGCAGCTCGTGCGAGCGCCGCCCGTCGCACCACAGCATCGCGGCGCCGTCGTTGCGGTCCAGCAGCTCGATCGCGACGGGTGCGCCCGGCGCGACCACGAGCGGCCGCGCGAACAGGGCGTGCGCCGACAGCGGCACCACGGCGATGGCCTCGACGCCCGGCCAGATCACCGGTCCGCCCGCCGAGAAGTTGTATGCGGTCGCGCCGGTCGGCGTGGACACCACCATGCCGTCGCAGCCGAAGCTGGTGAGCGGGCGCCCGTCGATCTCGACGACCACCTCGATCATGCGCTCGCGGCTGGCTTTCTCCACCGTCGCCTCGTTGAGCGCCCACGTGCTGTAGACCACGGCGCCGTCCGCGTCCTTCACCCGCACGGCGAGCGCCATGCGCTCCTCGACCGAGTAGTCGCGGTCGATGACGCGCGCGACCGCGGCGTCCATGTCGTCGCGTTCGATCTCGGCGAGGAAGCCCACGTGCCCCATGTTGATGCCGAGGATCGGCGCCGTCCCTTCGCGGACGAGTTCCGCCGCGCGCAGAATCGTTCCATCGCCGCCCAGCACGATCGCGAGCTCGATGTCCTCGACCGGGATGTCCGCTCCGAGCACGTCGACCTCGGCGAAGAAGTCGTCCTCCGCGGTGAGATCGGCGCGGTCCTCCGCGGAGAGGACCGGTCTGGCGCCTGCGCCGCGAAGGGCCGAGACCACGCGCCTGGCGGCCTGCACGGTCTCGTCACGGCGCGCATGTGCGACGACGAGGATCCTGCGCTCGTTCATCGGCCTCCTGCCATCTCGTCGATCGTGCTCATCCATTCTGTCGGATTGCCTGCGCTGCCGCGGGCGCGATCCCCCGCGCGCAGATGCACCAGGTACTCGGCGTTGCCGTGCGTGCCGAGGATCGGCGACGGGAGCAGTCCGCGGACCCCGAATCCCTGATCCCACGCGCTCCACAGCACGCGGGCGACCGCATCGGCACGGATCGCGGGGTTGGTCACGAGACCGCCCCGCACCGCGGTGCGCCCGACTTCGAACTGCGGCTTCACGAGCAGCACGACGTCGGCGTCCGGCTCCGCCGTGGCCGCGATCGCCGGGAGCACGAGCGTCAGCGAGATGAACGACAGGTCGCCGACCACGAGCGAGGGCCGAGCGCTCTCCCCCGTTGCCGCGACGAGGACCTCGGCGTCCATGTGCCGGACGTTGAACCCCTCCACGGCCACGACCGCCGGATCCTGGCGGACCGACGGGGCCAGCTGATCGTGCCCGACGTCGACCGCGAGCACGCGGCGCGCCCCGCGCTCCCGCAGGACCTGCGTGAAGCCGCCGGTGGACGCCCCCATGTCCAGGGCCAGCCGCCCGGCGGGATCGAGGCCGAATCCGTCCAGCGCGGCGACGAGCTTGTGCGCGCCGCGGCTGACGTAGTGGTCGGCACCGGCCACATCGATCGCGTCGCCGTCCTCGACCTTGGTGGACGCCTTGACCACCGGCTTCCCGTT
>NZ_NCKN01000327.1 GCF_002257455.1 Microbacterium sp. 13-71-7 | reverse complement strand
CCGGCCGCCCGGTCAGCACACCCCCTGCGCGTGCCGCATGTGCCGCGCGTGGCCCGCGTGCTGCGCCCACTGACGCCGAGGCCCCCTCGCAGCACCCGCGCCCCCTCGTACGCACGTACCTGCGGAGGGGCGCCGACACTGCGAGGGGGCGCCGACGCACCCGGGCTCGCGCGAGCCCGGGTTCAGCCCTGAATCCCCCGCTCGCGATGCAACCCGGCATCGCCCGACAGCCCGGGATCGCCCGGATCCGTGATCGAGGGCAGATCCGACGGCGGCACGGCCGCCCAGTCCGCGGGGACGCGCCCCGCCGCCCAGCGGTTCAGCACGCCCTCCGGCACGTCCTCGCGCACGAGCGAGAAGGCGAGGTGGTCGCGCCAGTCGCCGTCGATGTGGATGAAACGGCGCCGCATCCCCTCGTAGCGGAAGCCGAGCTTCTGCACGACCCGCAGGCTCGGCCGGTTCTCCGGCCGCAGGCAGATCTCAATCCGGTGCAGCCCCAGGTCGTTGAACGCGAGATCGGTCGCCATCGCGACGGCGGCCGGGGTGATCCCGTGCCCGGCGAAGCGCTCGCTCACCCAGTAGCCGATCGTCGCGGAGCACAGCGATCCGCGCATGACACCCCAGATGTTGAGCTGACCGGCGATCTTCCCGTCGTACTCCATCACGAACGGATAGCCGGTGCCGTCACGGTACTGCTGCAGCAGCCGCCGGATGCTCACCCGCATGTCGATCCCGGTCTGCAGACCGGGCAGCGTCGCCTCCCACGGCTGCAGCCAGCGCCGGTTGGTGAGCAGCTCGTGCTGCAGCGAGCGCGCGTCCTTGGCCCGGATGAGCCGCAGCTCGACCGGTCCGTGCCGCATCGGTGCCGAGACGTCCACGATCCGCTCAGATCCTCTCCGCGTACTCCTTGAGCCAGACCCGCAGATCCGGCCCGAGGTCGTCGCGGTCGGCCGCGAGCTGCACGATCGCCTTGATGTACTCCAGCCGGTCGCCGGTGTCGTAGCGCCGCCCGCGGAAGATCACGCCGTGCACGCCCGGACCGTCGGGATCCGCGGCGAACTCCTGCAGGGCGTCGGTGAGCTGGATCTCGCCGCCCTTGCCCGGCGGTGTGCGCTCGAGGATCTCGAAGATCGAGGGCGGCAGCACATAGCGGCCGATGACCGCGAGGTTCGACGGCGCCTCCTCGCGCGTGGGCTTCTCGACCAGCCCGTTCACACGGCGGACGTCGTCCGAGGCGCCCTCCGGGACTCCGTCGGGGTCAGCAGTGCCGTACAGGTGGATCTGGTCCGGGTCCACCTCCATGAGCGCGATCACCGCCGCGCCGCTCCGCTCGTGCTCGGCGATCATCGCGGTCAGCAGGGGGTCGCGCTCGTCCATCAGGTCGTCGCCGAGGAGCACGGCGAAGGAGCTGTCTCCGACATGCGTGCGGGCGCGGAGCACCGCATGCCCGAGGCCCTTGGGCTCGCCCTGGCGCAGGTAGTGGATGTCGGCCATGTCGCTGGAGGCGACGACGCGGGCGAGCCGGCGGTGGTCGCCCTTCTGCGTCAGCTTGCCCTCGAGCTCCGGCATCTGGTCGAAGTGATCGGAGATCGCGTTCTTGTTGCGTCCGATGATGACGAGGATGTCGTCGATGCCCGCGGCCACGGCCTCCTCGACCACGTACTGGATCGCGGGCTTGTCGACGACGGGGAGCATCTCCTTCGGCATCGCCTTCGTCGCGGGCAGGAAGCGCGTGCCCAGGCCGGCCGCGGGGATGACCGCCTTGATGCGTGCCTTCGTCATCTGCTCAGCTTACGGGCGCGCAGCGACTTCGGGCCGGAGCGGCCTCAGCGGCTCCCCGGTAGAATCGAGGCCATGCCGGGCGACATCGACCATGCGAAGCGCGCGCTGCGCGCCGATCTGCGCGAGCGCCGCAGCCTGCTGTCCGACCAGCAGCGCGCCGCCGCCGAGACCGCACTGACCGCCCGCCTCGACGAGCTGATCGCCGCGACCGGCGCTCGTTCGATCTCCTGCTTCCTCTCCACCACGACCGAGCCGGGCACGCGGGCCTTCATCCGCGCCGCGCTCGCCCGGGGCATCAGGGTGCTGCTGCCGATCACCCGCGAGGACGGCCTGCTGGACTGGGCGGTGGCCGGATCCGAGGAGGAGATCACGACGGGTCTGCACGGGCTGCCGGAGCCCACCGGCGAGATCCTCAACCCGATGGCGCTGGACGAGGTGGATCTGCTGCTCATCCCGGCAGCCGCCGTCGACCGCAGCGGGATGCGGATGGGCTGGGGGCGCGGCTACTTCGACCGCACGCTCGGCTCGATGCAGAAGTGCCCTCCCGTGTACGCCGTCGTCTACGACTCCGAGATCCTCGACGAGGTGCCCCACGACGTGCACGACCAGCCGGTCACCGGCGCCGTCACACCGCTGCGCACCGTCGTCTTCCCCCTGACCTGACCCTCCGAACCGAGACCTGCGAGGCCCCATGCCCACCTACTCCTACGCCTGCACCGCCTGCGGGCACCGCTTCGACGCCGTGCAGTCGTTCTCCGACAGCGCCCTCACCGAGTGCCCCGAATGCCAGGGCCGCCTGCGCAAGGAGTACGGATCCATCGGCGTGACCTTCAACGGCTCGGGCTTCTATCGCACCGACTCGCGTGCAGGATCTGGGGTTTCCGCGTCCGCGGGGGCATCATCGAAGTCGGAATCGAGCGCCAAACCTGCGCCCGCCTCCGCACCGGCCTCTGGATCCTGAGGCCGACCACTTCAGGGGAGAGAAAAGCATGATCAAGGGCTTCAAGGAGTTCATCCTTCGCGGGAACGTCATCGACCTGGCCGTCGCGGTCGTCATCGGCGGCGCGTTCACCGCGGTCGTCACCGCCATCGTCGACAGCATCATCAATCCGATCGTCGCCTTGTTCTACCAGCCCGACAAGAACGGCAACTTCGGCCCGACCATCACGGGCATCTATGGCCAGAGCGTCACGTTCCCGCTCGGCGGCCTCATCACGGCGGTGATCAGCTTCCTCGCCGTCGCGCTCGTGGTCTACTTCGTCTTCGTCGTGCCCATGAATCACTTCAAAGAGCGTCAGGCGGCAAAGGCCGGCCTGCCCGAGGACCCCGAGGCCCTGCCCACCGAGCAGGAGCTGCTCCTTCAGATCCGCGACCTGCTCGAGAAGCAGAAGTCGGCCTGACCCGACTGGTTGCTGAGCGCAGAGCGCAGCGACAAGACGAAGCACCGATGCCCCGGCGCCCTCGTGGCGACCGGGGCGTCGCCGTCTGCGCGGGCCGCGTCAGTAGTGCGGCGGGACCTCGCGGCGCAGCGCCGCGTCGTTCGGGCCGGAGGCGCCCTTCGCCTCCGGGCCAGACTCGCGGTCGCGCA
>NZ_NCKN01000326.1 GCF_002257455.1 Microbacterium sp. 13-71-7 | reverse complement strand
ACGGATCCGGGACGGGGCACGACGTGATCGTCGCTCAGGACGCGGCGTGGCTGGCGTGCCTCCTGGGCGCGCTGGGCCTGCCCGACCCGGCCTGCGTGGATCCGGATCCGCGTCCCTGAGCCCGCGCGTCCGGCCTGCGGGCGCTGATCCGCGCGGCGGCTCAGCGCTCGCGCGGCGGCTCAGCGCTCGGGAGCGATCGCGCGCAGCCGCAACTGCATCATCGCACCGAAGCGGGCGTTCGGGTCGTCGAGGTCGATGCGGCCGACCTCGGCCACGCGGCGCAGCCGGTAGCGGAAGGTGTTGGGGTGCACGAACTTCGCGGCAGCGGCGACGCCGACGTCGCCGAACGCGTCGAGCCACGCCTCGAGCGTCTCGGTGAGGCTGCTGCCGTGCGCCTCGTCGTAGGCGAGCAGCCGTGCGAGCGGCCCGGACGGGATGTCCCGCGCGGGGCCGGCGAGCTCGAGCAGCAGCGCTTCGGCGTGCACCTCGTCGAGGCGGGCGACCTGGCGGTCCACGATCCCGGCGCGCAGCACCCGCAGCGCACGGTCGGCGCTCGCCCTGGAGCGGGGGAGGAGCGCCGTCTCGGCGACCACGATCCCGACGCCGATGAGCGGACGCAGCGCCGAGCGCATCCTGGCCAGGAACTCCGTTGCCACCCGCACGGCACTGTCGCCCTCGTCGTCGGCGTCGGCCGAGGAGGAGAGCGGCAGCACACCGTAGGCGACGTCGCCGACCAGGCCCGAGACCGAGCGCGGGTGCGCGAACGACAGGTGCACGGCGAACGCGTCGGCCACGCGCTTGCGCTCCGCGGCGAGGTGCGCGTGCGAGAGCTGCTCCGCGGCGGGGTCGTGCAGGGTCAGCGCGAGCACGACGCAGGCCTCCTCGCGGAGGCCGAGGCGGTGCACGGCCTCGCCGGCGGAGGGGCCGCCGCCGAGCGCGGTGCGCAGCAGCTCGGCACGCAGCCGGCGCTCGACATCGGCGTCCGTGCGCTGCCAGACCATGTGCATGGCGACGAGCTTCGCGGCGTCGTGCAGGGACGCGCTCCGCTCGGCGGTGAGCGAGCCGGCGGTCCAGATCGTGCCGAGCACCTCGTCCCCTGCACGCACGGCGATCGCGGTGCGCACCTCGTCGCCGGCGGCTCCCGTGGCGACCTCGACGGGCCACTCGCTCCGGGAAATCTGTGCGAGCGTCCCGCTCTCCTCCAGCGCCCGCACGTCCTGGGACGGCAGCGGGCGCGCGCGGATGCCCGGAGCGCGCTGCTGCTCCGGACCGTTCGAGAAGGCCAGCAGCTGCGCGTTGCGGTCCTCGATCGTGACAGGCGACTCCAGGAGCGCCGCGATCGCGTCCGCCACGGCGAACAGATCGCCCGCGAGGATCCCGCCGAAGGTGACCGGCCGCGCCTCGTCCGGATCGCCGGGCGTCATGAGCGAGCGGAGCATGCCGGCCAGGTGCGCCCAGGTCGTGCTCGGTTCACGGCGAGCACGACGACCCCCGTGGCCTCGGCCTCCGCGCGCAGTGCGTCGTCGGCGGTGAACGGCGCGCGCACCACGAGGGCGGTGACCCCGGCCTGCGCGAGCAGCGGGAGCAGGTGCCGCACGAGGGCGGGGTCCTCCACGCCGACGCCCATCACGAGCGAATTGCGCGGGGCGTCCGGCTCGTCGCGGGGGTCGTGGATCACGATCGCCTCGATCGTGCGCTCGCGGGAGACGGTGCCGCAGACGATCGTCAGCAGGGTCGTGTCCAGCGCCTCGAGCACGCGCACCAGGGTCACCTGCGGACGGTGGTTCATCGGGGGCACCTTCGCGACGCTAGCACGCGCCGCGGACGGCTCACCGGCCCCTCGTACCCGGTCGCGCGGGTGCCCCGGTGAGCCCCGCAGCCCGCGCCGCCGGTCCCCGTTCCGCCGCTCATGACGCGAGCGGGATCCAGGCGCGCGAGACCGTCACCTCGTCGAGCACGGCGGCATCCGGCGTCACGCCGATCCCCGGTCCCGTCGGCACGCTCATGTGGCCGTCCTCGAGCCGGAACGGCGCCGTGAGATCCGTCTCGTAGTAGCGATCGGAGGCCGAGGTGTCGCCGGGCAGGGTGAAGCCGGGGAGGGCGGCGAGCGCGAGGTTGGCCGCACGGCCGATCCCTGTCTCCAGCATCCCTCCGCACCACACCGGCACGCCGTGCGCGACGCAGAGGTCGTGGATCCGGCGGGACTCGAGGTAGCCGCCGACACGACCGGGCTTGATGTTCACGACGCGGCAGGCCCCGAGCTCGATCGCCTGCGCGGCGTGCTCGGCGGACAGGATCGACTCGTCCAGGCAGATCGGCGTGCTGATCCGCCGGGCGAGCATCGCGTGACCGCCGAGGTCATCGGCGGAGAGGGGCTGCTCCAGCAGGGACAGGTCGAACGCGTCCAGCTTCGCGAGGTGCTCGATGTCGGCCCGGCCGTAGGCCGCGTTCGCATCGACCTGCAGCAGGATGTCGCCGAAGCGCTCCCGCACGGCGCGTACGGGCTCCAGATCCCAGCCGTGCTCGATCTTCAGCTTGATCCGCACATAGCCGTCGGCGAGGTACCCCTCGACCGCATCGAGCAGCGCGGGGATCGTCGGGGTGATGCCGACGGAGACGCCGCAGGCGACCCGCTCCTTCACCGCGCCGAGATGGTAGGAGAGCGGCACGTCGCGCGCGCGGAGGTCGGCGTCCAGGACCGCGGTCTCGAGTGCGGCCTTCGCCTGACGGTGTCCCTTGAAGGGCGACAGGATCCCGGCGACCCGGTGCGGATCCAGGTCGCCGCTGCCGCCGAGCGCCGGCACGAGCACGTCGGAGAGCACTGCGGCGGCCCCCGGCGTGTACTCCGAGCTGTAGAGCGGCAGCGCGCTCGCGCCGCATTCGCCCCAGCCCTCGCCGTCGGCGCCGACCGCTCGCACGAGCACCGCCTCGCGCACCGTCTCGGTGCCGAACGAGGTGCGGAACGGCGACACCAGCGGCATCCGGATCGTGCGGATCTCCACGCCCTCGAGCTTCATGACCTCTCCTGTCTGTCGATGATGTACCAGCCCGCCCGGTCGAAGCCGCGCACGGTCGCGCCGTCGGCGAGCAGCGCGCCCATGACCTCGCGCAGGGCGACGCGCCAGTCGGCCGCGCGCCGCGGATCCGTCTCGCGCATGCCCTCGATGTCGGCGGGGACGCCGACCAGCACCGTGCCCGCATCGAGCGCTCCGCACCGCGGGGCGTCGTGGCCGTCGGGCTGCAGCCCGACGACGGCGCCCGCGGCGAGGGCCGCGGCGGCGTCGACCACGAGCGGGCGGTGCGCCGCCGCGGCGATGACCTGCGGGGAGCGCAGCTCCCACCGCACCAGGATCCTGTCCGTCTCGTCGCCGCGGTTGATGCTGTCGTCC
>NZ_NCKN01000325.1 GCF_002257455.1 Microbacterium sp. 13-71-7 | reverse complement strand
AGGAACTCCGCGGCCCGAACGCGGCGGGGGCCTGCACCCCGGCCGGGTGCAGGCCCCTGCCCGGCTCAGTCCAGGAAGATGTCCGGGAAGAGCTGGTCGTCGGGGGTGCCGGGGACGGCGGCGTAGCCGGAGAAGTCCGTGACGCCCGCTGCCTCGAGGACGTCCTCCACGATCAGCGTCTGCCCGGTGTAATCGCGCGCCGGCTGGGCGAGCACCGCGTAGGCGGCGTCCGCGTACACCTCGGGCGTGCGGCTGACCTTCATCATCCGGTCGCCGCCGAGCGCGAACTGCACCGCGGCGGTCGCGATCGTGGTGCGCGGCCACAGCGTGTTGGCGGCGATCCCGTCCTTCGCGAACTCGGCCGCGAGGCCGAGCGTCGCCATCGTCATGCCGTACTTCGCGAGCGTGTAGCCGGTGTGCGCACCGAGCCACCGCGGAGTGATGTTGAGCGGCGGCGACAGCGACAGGATGTGCGGGTTCGGGGCGTCCTTGAGCACCGGCACCGCCGCGCGGGACAGCATGAACGTGCCGCGCACGTTGACGTCCTGCATGAGGTCGTACTTCTTGGCGGCGAGGTCGAGGGATCCGGACAGATCGATCACGCTCGCGTTGTTCACGACGATGTCGATGCCGCCGAACTCGCCCTGGGTCTTCAGCACCGCCTCGGTCACGCTCTCGTCATCGCGCACGTCGCCGAGGATGGGCAGAGCCTGACCGCCTGCCGCCCGGATCTGCTCGGCGGCGGTGTGGATCGTGCCCTCGAGCTTCGGATGCGGGGTGTCGGTCTTCGCGAGCAGCGCGATGTTGGCTCCGTCGGCCGCCGCGCGCAGGGCGATCGCGAGGCCGATGCCGCGGCTGCCGCCGGACATCAGGATGGTCTTGCCCGCCAGGGGCCTGTCGGTGGTCGACGCAGTCTCGGTCATGTCTTCCTCACGTTCGTGGTTGTCATCGATGCTCCCGTCGCGGAAGATGTCGCTTTCCTGACTTCAGAACGGCATCTTCTGCGACGGGAGCACCTCAGCGGTCATCGAAGAGCCGCTCCGGATCCGGATCCGCTTACTTCGGCGCCATCCGGATCGCGCCGTCGAGGCGGATCGTCTCGCCGTTCAGGTAGCCGTTCTCGACGATCTGCTGCACGAGCGAGGCGTACTCGTCGGGGCGGCCGAGGCGCGCCGGGTAGGGCACCTGCTCGCCGAGCGAGTCCTGCGCGGCCTGGGGCAGGCCCGCGAGCATCGGGGTCTCCATGATGCCGGGGGCGATCGTGCACACGCGGATCCCGTAGCGGGCGAGCTCTCGCGCGATCGGGAGCGTCATCGCGTGGACGCCGCCCTTCGACGCGGAGTACGCGGGCTGCCCGATCTGACCGTCGAACGCCGCGACGCTCGCCGTGTTCACGATGACGCCGCGGTCGCCGCCGTCCAGCGGCTCGTTCCGGGAGATGACGGCGGAGGCCTGCGAGATCACGTTGAACGTGCCCACGAGGTTGATCCGGACGATCCGCTCGAAGCCGGCGAGGTCGGCCGGGTTGCCGTCGCGGTCCAGCACCTTCGCGGGCGGGGCGATGCCGGCGCAGTTCACCATGAGCGCCGCGGAAATCGGCGCGTCCTACTCCATCGGCGGCTTCAGCCTGCTCGGCAACGTCCAGGCCGGCCGCGGCATCGGCATCCTCACCGATGGCGACCAGGGCGACCTCAAGGGCGTGAACTACCTGGTGCAGGCCACCTACGCGCTCACCGACAAGCTCAAGCTCGGTCTCAGCGACGGCCTCAGCCGCAACCGCGACGACCTCGCCAGCGCCGCCGACTTCAAGTCCAACAGCAACGTCACCGCCGGCGCGTACTACGCGCTGACCAGGAGCGTGACGCTGGCCTTCGAGCTCGGCCAGACCCGTTCCAAGGACTTCGCCGGCCACACCGCCCGCCTCAATGGCGGCTCGGTCGGCGGCATCGTCTTTTTCTGACCTGACCATCCGTCATGAGGACCCACGACATGAAGCGAATCGCATACCTTCGCCGCACCGCCCTGATTGCCGCCCTGCTGGCCACGAGCGCGGGCGCCATCGCCGCCGAGCACTACGCACCCGTCACCGACGCGCGGCTCAAGGCTGCCGCCAGCGACAACGGCTGGCTGATGTACCGCCGCGACTACACCAGCTCCGGCTACGCGCCGTTCACCCAGATCGACGCCGCCAACGTCGCCGGCCTGAAGCCCGTCTGGGACTACAAGACCGGCTTCGACCAGGGCCATGAGGCACCGCCCGTGGTCAACGGCGATTTCATGTTCATCACCACGCCGAAGGACGAGCTGCTGGCTTTCCAGGCCTCCACCGGCAAGCTCTTGTGGAAGTACCAGCACGACCTCTCCCACGTCGGCCTGCGCACCGTGTGCTGCGACGTGGTGAACCGCGGCGTGGCGCTGTACGGCGACGACGTCTACATGGCCACGCTGGACAACTACGTCGTCGCGCTGGACGCGCGCACCGGCAAGATCGCGTGGAAGCACCAGCTCGCCCCGGCCGACAAGGGCACGGCGATGACGCTGGCGCCGCTGGTGGTCAAGGGCAAGGTGATCGTCGGCCTGTCCGGCGGCGAGTACGGCGCGCGCGGTTCGGTCAACGCGCTGGACGCGAAGACCGGCAAGCTGCTGTGGACGCGTCACACCATCCCGGCACCGAACGAGCCGGGCGGCGACACCTGGCCGAAGGGCGCGTACAAGACCGGCGGCGGCGGCGCCTGGCTGACCGGCACCTACGACGCCGATACCGACACGCTGTTCTGGGGCGTCGGCAATCCCGGTCCGTGGCTGGCGACGCTTCGCCCGGGCGACAACCTGTACACCGATTCGGTGATCGCGATGGACCCGGCCACCGGCAAGATCAAGTGGCACTACCAGTACACGCCGAACGACACCTGGGACTACGACGGCACCAACGAGACGGTGCTCACCGACATCACCTACGAGGGCAAGCAGCACAAGGCGCTGGTCAGCGCCAGCCGCAATGGCTGGTTCTATGCGATCGACCGCACCGACGGCAAGCTGATCTACGCCAAGAAGTTCGCCACCGCGACCTCGGTCAGCGGCTTCAAGGACGGCAAGCCGCAGACCGATCCGGCCATGCGCCCGACCATCGACAAGCAGGTGTTCACCTGCCCGAGCTTCCTCGGCGGCAAGAACTGGTGGCCGATCTCGGTCGACCCGCAGACCCACTTCGCCTACGTGCCGACCATGCACACCTGCATGACGATCAAGGGCGCCACGGTGGCCTACAAGGCCGGCCTGCCGTTCCTCGGCGAGACCTTCAAGGTGGTCGCCGACCCGGCCTTCAAGGACCAGTGGGGCTCGGTGCAGGCGATCGACGTGAACACCGGCGATGCGAAGCTCGCCTTCGCG
>NZ_NCKN01000324.1 GCF_002257455.1 Microbacterium sp. 13-71-7 | reverse complement strand
CGCCCGATCCCATCTGCAGCAGGCCGCAGCGGTGCCCCGCACCACGAGCTGGGTGGAGACCAGGCTGGATGGCGACCAGCGGCTGGTCGAGGCCCTGGTCGCGACGGAGGACCGCGACGAGGCGTTCTCCACGCTGCTGGACCTGACGTATTCGGATCTCGGCGAGCTGTGGCCCTTCGCCGTGATCGCCCTGCACGCGTGGGGGTCCGTGACCGGCCGTCGCGAGGCGGCGCGCTCGCGCATGGAGGCGATGGCGAACGCGGGATTCGGGCGGGACGGCACAGGACTCGTCGGCTCCGCGCTACCGGTCATGCTCGCGCTGGACTCCCTTCTGAACGGCGACCTCCCCCGGGCGCGCGCCGAGATCCAGGACGTCCGCGAGGAGCACTGGATCGCGACCGTGGTGCGCGCGCTGATCGACATCGGGTCCGGCGCACCGCGCCGCGCGCTGGACAGTCTGGACGCCTCCGCCACCGCGACGGCGGGGCTCCTGCAGGCCGATCGGCAGCGGCACCAGGTCTGCGCGCTCGCGCACTACGTGAGCGGCGACTCGGGCAGGGCATCGGCCACGATCGCCCTGCTGCCCGTCAACGCCCGCCGGTGCAGTCCGTACGAGATCTCCGTCCTCGGCACGCTGGCGCCGGGCGTCCTCCGCGTGGTCGCCGATCTCGTCCCAGAGCTGCTTCCGCAGGACTTCTCGTTCGACCGGGCGGGCGTGCTCGAGAAGCCGTCGCTCACCCGCCCCGAGCTCGAGGTGCTGACGAGGCTGGCGCGCGGGATGAAACGACCGGACATCGCCCGGGACCTCTTCCGCTCGGTCAACACGGTCAAGACCCATCAGCGTTCGCTGTACCGCAAGCTCGGCGCGTCATCGGCCGCGGAGGCGGTCGCCCTCGCGACCGAGTCCGGATACCTCTGGCATCCGTCGCAGGCCTCGCCGCTCCGGCAGTGACGCCGGGTCCCGCCGGGCGAGCGGCGCCGGATCCCGGTCGGCCGCGGATCCGTCCCGGGCGCGACGATCAGCACAGCATGCGACGGTTCGCACACGTGGTGACGTGGATCCGGGTGCTGATCGTCGCAACGTGTGCTGATCGTCGCACCGGATCCCGGACGGCCGCGGCTCAGCCCGTGAGGGCCGTGCCGAGCGCGAGACCGGCGATCGCCGCCAGCACGCCCAGGATCAGCATGCCCACGGCGTTGAAGACGGCGGCACGGGAGGATCCGTCGCGCCACAGCGCGACCGTGTCGAGCATGGCCGTGCTGAACGTCGTGTAGCCGCCGAGGAGACCCGCCCCGACGATGAACGCCGCCGCGGGGAAGCCGCCCGTGACCACCCCCAGCGCGAAGGATCCGGTGAGGTTGATCACCAGCACGCCCCAGGGGTACCTGGTGCCGACCAGCCGCGCGACGCCGAGATCGACGAGGTAGCGCAGGCCCGCGCCGACGCCTCCGGCGAGCGCGGCGTACAGGAGGATCAGCGGGCTCATCCGTGCGCCTGCGTGTGCGAGGAGCGGGGCCGGGCGAGATCGAGTCCGAGCGCCGCGGCACCGAGGCCGAGCACGAGGCTGCCGATCGCGTATGCCACGGCGAGCCAGGGCTGCGCGTGCCACAGCGCGACGCTGCCGACGGCGAACGCGCTGTAGGTGGTGAAGCCGCCGAGCACCCCGGTGCCGAGGAGGATCCGGACGCCGCTCGAGGACGGCAGCCGGGCGGCGAGCACCCCGATGAGGAAGGCGCCGACGACATTGGCGATGAGCGTGGCCCAGGGGACGGCACCGAGGCCGCTCCCCGCAGGGGCCGGCAGCGCGAGCCCCAGCCCGAGCCGCGCGGCGGAGCCGATCACGCCCCCCGCCACGACGAGCGCGAGACGGAGCGGCACGGGCGAAGTCACGCCCGTCAGCCTAGACCCGAGTCCGTTTCCGGGGGCTCCCGGGGCGCACCCCGTCCCCGCTCCGGACGCACGCGATGCCCTCGGATCCGGACCGCGCCCATCGGGGTTACGTAGACTCG
This sequence comes from Microbacterium sp. 13-71-7, assembly GCF_002257455.1. Taxonomy (GTDB): domain Bacteria; phylum Actinomycetota; class Actinomycetes; order Actinomycetales; family Microbacteriaceae; genus Microbacterium. Next base: position 1,409 of record NZ_NCKN01000324.1, on the reverse strand, counting down.
GCCGGGTGGCGGGCGACCCGACCCGAGGGGCCGTCGAACAGCCCGGCCGAGGAGGACGACGCGCGAGTGACGATGAGGATGGCCTTCGGCTGGTCGCGTCTGCTCACCGCGGGCGTGTGCGCCGTCGCCCTCGTGGACCGTCTGTTCTGGGGGCTGGGCTCGCAGACCATCGCGGGCCAGAACTACCTCGCCTACCTCACGATCGAGTCGAACATCGTGTTCGCGATCCTCGCGCTCATCGCCGGGATCATCGCGCTGCGGACGCCGGAGGATCCGGCCTGGCTCACCACGGCCAGGGCCGTCGTGCTCAGCTGGACCATCACCGCGGGTCTCGCGTTCGCCCTGATCGTGTGGCAGGCGGGCCTGCACGGCATCCCGATCTGGGTGCCGTGGTCCGACGTCGTGCTGCACTTCGTGCTCCCCGCCTGGACGATCGTCGCCTGGGTCTTCGGCCCCGGCCGACGTGCCGCGTCCTGGCGGATCGTGCCGTACGTGCTGCTGTACCCGGCCGTCTGGGGCGTGTTCACGATCTGGCGGGGAGGCGTGGTCGGCTGGTATCCGTACTACTTCCTGGATCCGCGACAGGTCTCCGGGACGCCCGAGATGATCGCGACCTGCGCGATCGCGCTGGCGATCTTCGCGCTCGTCGCGAGCGGACTGGTCGCGCTCAGCCGGCTGCACACCATGGCCAGGACGGATCTGCACCGCTCCGGGCGGGCGGACGAGGACGAGGACGAGCCGGATCCGACCTGAGGTCAGGGCGTCGGCGTCGCCGAGACGAAGAACCGGAGCGACTCGCGCACGGCGGCCTCCGCGTCGCCGTCTCCGAGCTTCGCGAACGCCTCGGCGTCCGGTCCGCCGACCAGGCCGACGAGCACGGGCCTGCCGGTGACGGGCTGCAGGTTCAGCCAGGTGCGGATGGGGCCGTCGCCGCCGACGACGTGCCAGAGGTCGGCGTCGACCTTCCAGAAGACCTCGTCGAACTGCGCCCACACGGTCTCCACGTATCCGGAGGCCAGCGCGGCGATCGCCCCGCGGTGCCCGAACGGCAGCGGCGGCGCGAACTCGATCGCCTGACGCTGCAGCACCCCGAGCGGGGCCGTCACGACGACCCGGTCGAAGGACAGCGACTCGCCCGTGCCCAGGCGCAGGCTCACCCCTGAGTCGTCGTATGCGATCCGCGTGACGGGCGAGGCGAGCGTGACCTTGATGCCGTCGAGCGGCGAGTTCACGAGCACGCCGACATCGCCGTCCGCGCCGAGGAGCGCATCGGGGGCGAACGCCGGAGGGAACCAGCTGGACGCCTTCGCGACATCGGCGCCCGTCGTCGCCTGAACCCAGGCGAGGGCTGCGGCGAGCGCGGGATCGGCGGGGTCGGCCCCCGCGGCGGTGAGCGCGGCGTCGATCGG
>NZ_NCKN01000030.1 GCF_002257455.1 Microbacterium sp. 13-71-7 | reverse complement strand
GCGGCGGAGGATCCTCGACGCCGTCTGAGATCGGCGGATTCGCACGCGGACACGCCCGTGTGACGAAGGAGTCGTCTCGATTCGGTGGCGCGCCGTTTCTTTGGTATTCTCGTCTGGTTGCCCTCTGAGGGCAGCACGCCCCGATAGCTCAGTGGCAGAGCACTTCCATGGTAAGGAAGGGGTCGTCAGTTCAATCCTGACTCGGGGCTCGCAGTATCCATCGGATGCCGTGCGGCAGGGTAGCTCAGTTGGTGAGAGCGCACGACTCATAATCGTGAGGTCGCGGGTTCAAGCCCCGCTCCTGCTACAGATTCAAACCCCCGGAGTTCCGGGGGTTTTGTCGTATCCGGACACGCTCGAGCAGGGCGCTCAGGATCGACGCGGACGTCGAGGCGGCCGCGCGCATCGCGTCGGCTCGCGGATACACCCCCCGCTCCCGCTGCTGCGGATCGCGACCCGGAAGTCCGCGCTTTCGTCGCGCCACCCTCCGTTCATCCGGACAGTCGTCCCCCTCAGCGGAGCCCATGGAGTGCGCTGGTGGGGACGACTCGGAAGTAGGGGCGCGCCCGTTCGAATCTTGTGAGTACACTTGTGCTAATAAATGAGATTCGAACGGGGAGTGCTGTGGTTCTTGGGCTGATCATTGCTTGCGAGGTGGCGTTCTGGGTCGCGGTTCTGGGCGGGCTGGCCGCCCGGTACGTCGCCAACCGGCCGCGTCTCGGGCTCGTGCTGCTGTTCGCGGCGCCGGCGGTCGACGTCGTGCTGCTGCTTCTGGTCGCGGTCGATCTGCTGGGAGGCGGGACGGCGTCGTGGCACCACGGGCTGGCATCGTTGTACGTCGGGATCTCGGTGGCCTACGGGCATCGGATGATCGCGTGGGCGGACGCGAAGTTCGCAACCCGTTTCCGCGGAGCGGCACCGCGTCCTAAGCTCGCTGGTGCCGCCTACACGGTGGCGTGCTGGAAGGACGCGGCGCGAACGCTGCTCGCCGTGGCGATCTCCGGCGCGATACTCGGTGGACTGATCCTCATCGTCGGCGCACCAGCGAGAACGGAAGAGCTTCGTGGTTTCTTTCCCCTTCTGGGCGTCATCCTCGGGATCGACGTGCTGTGGGCCGTGAGCTACACGGTCTGGCCGAAGAAGGCTGCGGCGACGGCGAACGGATGACGCGATGCCCCGACTGATCGATCATGACGAGCGCAACCGCGTCATCGCGGCAGCATCGATGCGCGTGCTCGTGCAGAAGGGGCTCGGCGCCCTTTCCGTCCGGAACGTGGCCGCCGAGGCCGGGATCGCCGCCGCCTCCCTTCGGCGGGCGTTCCCCACGCAGGATCATCTGCGCAAGTTCTGCTTCGATGCGATCGGAGATGCCGTCGCCCAACGGATCGCGGCCCTCGACGGCGAAGGGCTGCCGCTCGTCCTGGCTCTGCTCCGTGAGCTGCTGCCGTTGGACGACGTCCGTCGCGATGAGCTCGTCGCGCAGCTTCAGTTGGGCGGTCGCGCTCTCGTCGACGCGTCTCTCGGGGCGAGCGTGATCGAGCTGAACCGCGAGGTGCGCGGAGTCTGCGCGGCCGCGATCGCCGAGCTCGACCGTGTCGGGGCGCGGGGCGCCACGATCGACGTCGAGTACGAGGTCGACAGGCTTCATGCTCTGCTCGACGGCCTCGCGATCCACCTCCTCTGGGCGCCCGGCCCTGACCCCGAGGGCTTCGCGATGGATGTCCTCAGCAAGCACCTGCGTCCGCTCTGCGCGACCGATGCGGGCGGTCGCGTCAGCAGTGCCGGGGTCGACGAGAACTGATCCGCGACTGCCTTCCCGCGCGTGAACAGTCGTGGGGCGAGACGTGGAGCTCCGCGGGGGCGGCCGGGTCAGGCGTGCCGGAGCAGATCCCGAAGCGTGCCGAGGTTGTCCTGCATCCCGCGCTTGAACAGTCGTTCGGCCACGGGGGAGAGCAGCCGGGCGATCCCAGGAAGCCCGTCCGCGCTGATGCTGCCTTCGAGCACGAGGCGCGTGCCGAGCGGCGCGGGCAGGATCCGGTATCGATAGGAGAAGGGCGTCGGGCCCGTGATCGAGGTGAAGGTGATCTCCTGGCCTTCGACGTAGCCCGTGACTTCGACGAGGTTGACCGCGGGTCCGGTGGGCAGTGCGCGGTGGACGGAGTACTGGGTGCCGAGGCCGCCCGATCCGCGCACCTGCTCGACGCGCTGCACCGCCGAGTACCAGCGGGGCGTGGTCCTGAAGTCCGCCACGAAGGCGAAGACTTCGGCCGCGGGCGCCGTGACGTCGATTTCCAGCCTGAATGTCATGTGTTCCTCCCGGGAACGATCGCGTCGACGCAGGCCGGGGGAGTCGTGCTCCGGTGCGGGGCCTACTCGTGACGCACTGCGTGGTCGGTGGTGGTGCGGAGTTTCAGCGCCTCGCCCGCAGGATGGCCGGAGACGAGGAGCTCCAGAGGTGCGATGAGTTCCGCGGCGCCGGGGAGCTCATCGATCGCCTCGTACAGCGCATCCTCGATGACCCGGGTCTCCCGCTCCTTCGCGATCCCCTCGGGGGTGAGGCGGACGTGCACCTGGCGGCGGTCGTCGCCGTCGTCGGTGCGCTCCAGGAGGCCGGCCTGCACGAGACGCTCGATGAGGCGCGACGGGTTGGTGCCGCTGTCGCAGACCAGCATCCGCCCGACCCCGGAGACCGTGAGCTCCCCGTGGTCGCCGAGGATCCTGAGCACCTCGGACTGCGCCGGCGAAAGCCCGATCGGCTTGAGCGCCGCGGCGAGCCGGCGGTTGCCCTCGCGCTGCGCGGCGAGCAGGAGATAGCGGATCCGTTCTGCTTGCCTCATGCCGCTACTCTATGGCGCGATTCGCCTTCGCCAGGAGGCCCTGGGCCGCGGGGTCGTGGGCGGCGAGGACGACGAGCCCGGGATGCCGCTCGGCGAGTTCGATGACACGTCGGGTCGACGCCAGAAGGCCCGCCTTGTCGCCGACGCCGGGGATCACTCCCTTCTCGAGAAGCGCGGCGTCGTAGGTGAGGTCCCCGACGAGCAGCAGAGGCGACAGCCCCGTCCGCTGCACCAGCGCGGAGAGCGATCCCGGTGTGTGCCCCGGGGTGAGGAACAGCATGACGGACCCGTCGCCGAAGAGGTCGAGCTCGCCGCGCAGCGGCTCCCAGTGCAGATCCGGCAGGAAGATGTGCTTCTGGAGATAGCCGTCGAGCTCGGCGGAACGGCCGCGCGCGGCGTCGAGTTCGGCCTCGCCGACGATGATCCTCGCGTGGGTCAGCTCGGAGAGGCCGCCGATGTGGTCCTGGTGCAGGTGTGAGATGACCGCGGTGTCGACATCGGCGATGTCGTACCCGATCCGGGCGAGCTGAGCGGTCAGCGTCTCGTCCGGCGCGATCTCGAATCGCGCCAGACGGCGATAGAAGAAGCCGTTCAGGCCGCGGGGAAAGTAATCGGGGTCGGTGACCGATGCCCGGTTCTGACCGGTGTCGAACAGCGCGAGCCCGTTCGCATGCTCGATGACGTAGACGTTGATCGGGCGGGGCGGCGTCCATCGGCGGGACGTCGTGAGCCACCAGAGCATGGGAGTGCCGGAGCGGGAGACGTGCTCGGGGCGGATCGCGACGCTCCCGGTGCTGACGAGGGAGACCTTCTCGATGGATTGCATGTCATGACACTATATGTTCTGACACAGAAATGGAAGCACGGGATCCGACGGATCCGTCCGAGCCGGTCCGAGCGCATGGCCGCCCTGCCCACCCGCGAGACTCCAACTCCGCGACGAGACTGCAGCTTTCACGCGCAGTCTCGTCGCGGAGTTGGAGTCTCGCGGATCGAGAGCGGACCGAGCTGGCGGGCTCAGGCGGGCCAGGCCCTCCCGGACCAGGGGTCGTAGTCGGCGAGGAGGGGCTCCTGTGCGGGGCGCTGGTCCTCCGGGACGTGCTGGAGGTTGACGCGCACGCGGTACCAGAGCGAACTCGATCCGCGCATCCCGTCGACCAGGACGTCGGCGGGATGAAGCAGCGAGGAGACGGATGCATGCGCCTCGCGCCACTGCTCGAGCGCGGCGAGCGCCTCCGGCTTCGTCTTCGTGCGCGCGATCTCGATGAGGGGCATGGTCGAGGCCCGGCGGCCGGATCCGTCGGACCCGCGCGGCGGCTTCTCTGCGGGCCCCAGCTCCTCGGCCAGCGCGAGCAGGGCCGACAGCGACCCGGCCTCCCGGTCGATGTCCCGATGCGGATCGCCGATCTCCGCGAACCGGGCGCGCACGGTCGGCACGGTGAACTCCTCCGGACGCCGCAGACGCACCTCGTCCCACGCGAGCGGCGTCGACACCCGGGCGTCCGGGAGCGGGCGGATCGAGTAGGCGGAGGCGACCGTCCGATCCTTCGCGTTCTGGTTGAAGTCGACGAAGACGCTCTCGCCGCGCTCCTCCTTCCACCAACGCGCGGTGGCGAGCCCCGGCGCCCTGGCCTCGACCTCGCGGGCGAGCGTCTCGGCGGCGAGGCGCACGGTCGCGAAGTCCCATTCCGGCCGGATGCGGACGAGGATGTGCATGCCGCGGGATCCGCTCGTCTTCGGCCAGCCGACGAGGCCGCAGTCGTCGAGGACCTCGCGCACCACGAAGGCGGTGTCGACGATCTGCGACCATTCGACCCCGGGCATCGGATCCAGATCGACCCGCAGCTCGTCGGGGTGCTCGAGGTCGGTGGCGCGCACGGCATGCGGATTGAGATCGAGGCAGCCCAGGTTGACGATCCAGGCGAGCCCTGCGGCGTCGTGGAGCACGGCTTCCTCCGGCGAACCGCCCGAGGCGTATCGCAGCACCGCCGTGCCGATGAAGGAGGGATGCTCCGGCACGCGCTTCTGGAAGAACGGCTCGGCGTCGATGCCCTTCACGAACCTCTTGAGCACCATGGGCCGGCCGCCTGCGCCGCGCAGCGCGCCCTCCGCGACCGCGACGTAGTACTCGACGAGGTCGAGCTTGGTCAGACCCGCCTGCGGGAAGACGACCTTGTCGGGATGCGAGACGCGCACCTCCGTGCCGTCGATCTCGATGAACGTCTCGGCTCGCCCTGCCATGCACCAACGTTAGATCGCGAAGGTCTACCGTGGCGAGAGGGGCGGGGAAGCCCGGCCTCAGCGATCCGAGATCGCTGGGGCGCGGGTGCGGCGATGCCCTTGTGCTCCGCAGTGCGAAGCCGTAATCTACAACCGATTAGTTGTATTTAAGATTCGGAGGATCCCATGGCGAACGACGCCGCAGCCCGCGCGGTCATCACTCACACGGTCGGGGAGGGCGAGGACGCGATCACCTACGACGTGCACGGCGACCTCGCGACCGCGACGGCGGAGCGCCCCGCGCTGTTCCTCTTCGGGGCGCCCATGGACGCGACGGGGTTCACGATCCTCGCCTCGCACTTCGGCGACCGTCCCGTCATCACCTACGACCCGCGCGGTGCCGGGCGCAACCCGGCCGGCACCTCCGACATCACGGCGCAGCGGCACGCCGACGACCTGCACCGCGTGATCACGGCGCTGCAGGTCGGCCCGGTGGACGCCTTCGGGAGCAGCGGGGGCGGCGTGAGCCTGCTCGCGCTGCTCGCGACCCACCCGGAGGACGTCGACGTCGCGGTCGTGCACGAGCCGCCCGTGGCCGCCTTCCTGCCAGACCGGGACGCCGTGCTCGCGGTCGTCGCCGACCAGAAGCGCACCTACGCGGCGGAGGGATCGGGCCCCGCCTTGGCGAAGTTCATCCAGTTCGTGATGTTCGACGGCGTGGTCCCCGGGGACTACCTCGACCGGCCTGCGCCGGATCCGCGCATGTTCGGCCTCCCCACCGCGGACGACGGAGGGCGGACGGATCCGCTCTTCCGCAACATGCCGTCGACCCTCGCGTACGTGCCGGAGATCGCGGCGCTGCAGGGCCTGGGTGAGCGCCTGGTGATCGCGTTCGGCGCCGAGTCTGGGGAGACGATGCCGGCGCGCGCCGCACGCTCGGTCGCGGCGGCGCTCGGGGGAGAGGCCACCGAGTTCCCGAGCAACCACGGCGGCTTCACCGAGCAGCCGGGCTTCCCGAGCGATCCGGCGGGGTTCGCGGCTCGTCTGCGTGAGGTGCTCGACGCACGGCACTGATGCGCCGAGCCCCGCTCGGGCGTGTGGTCCGCGCCCGAGCCGCGACGCGCGCGCGGCGACTCGCGCGCGCGTCGCCGTCAGGAGGCCTGAGGGAGGATCCGCAGCGCGACGAGCAGCTTCGTGAGCGCACCCTCGCGGCGGGCCGGGATGTGGAGATCCGGGTCGACGTCGATGAGCGGATAGATCGCCGCGCGTCGCGCCGGGGCGTCCTGGGGTTCGGGGCGGTGGTCCTGGGCGTCGGGGGTCTGGGGCATCATCGCCTCTTTTCTCGCTTAAGATTCCGAATTATGGAATTGCTCTATCGGATAATGAAATCGTAGGATGATCCGACTCGAGGGTCAAGAGTTCCCTCCTGGATGTGCCGGAATGCGGCTCCGGTTCCCAGCTGATTGACAGGAATCCGGTATTCTGGCTCGGCAATCCAGGGTGCGCCGGCCGGCGTGCGGGAGATTCCGCCCTCACCCTCGACCTGACAGAAAAGGCATTCGAAAATGACTGGTACTGCTGGAAAGGCGCTCGCCGAGGCGATCTCGACGTTCCTCTTCGTGTTCAGCATCATCGGCGCGATCAACAGCAAGAGCCCGCTGACGCCGCTGGCGATCGGCCTCGCGCTGACGGTTCTCGTCTACGCCGCGGGCCACATCTCCGGCGCGCACCTGAACCCCGCCGTGTCCTTCGGCGCCCTGATCCGCGGCGCCATCGGCGTCACGGACTTCGTCGCGTACATCGTGGCCCAGTTCGTCGGTGGCGCGCTCGCCGCCCTCGCGAGCTTCGCGGTCTGGCCGCACGCCGACAAGGCGACCGAGATCCAGGTCGGCCCCGCCTTCCTCGTCGAGGCGCTGTTCACCCTGGCGCTGGTCTGGGTCGTGCTGAACGTCGCCACCTCGAAGGACAACGACAACAACTCCTTCTACGGTCTGGCCATCGGTGGCACCGTCTTCGTCGGCGCCGTCTCGGTCGGCGGCATCTCGGGCGGCGGCTTCAACCCGGCCGTCGCGCTCGGCCTGTCCATCAGCGGCCAGTTCGCGTGGAGCAACCTGTGGCTGTACGTCGTCGCCCCGCTGGCCGGCGCCGCGGTCGCCGCGATCCTCTTCCGGGTGCTCAGCGCCGGCGACAAGAAGGCCGCTGCCTGAGTCGCCTCTCCCGGATCGCCCCGTGCTCGCTCGAGCGCGGGGCGATCTGCTTTTCCTGAGCGCTCGCCGGATCCGTCCTCGGGAACTTCGCTCAGCGCGCGCGGAGGCCGTCGAAGATCACCCGGGTGACGTCGTCGACGAGCTCCTCGGGGGTGAGCGACGTGTGCGCGGGGCGGTACCACTCGATGATCGAGTTGATCATGCCGAACATGAGCCTCGTCGTCACCGAGGGGCGGATGTCGCGCCGCAGCGCCCCTTCCTGCTGCGCCTGCCCGACCAGGTGCGCGACCCGCTGGTCGAAGATGCGGCGGCGTTCCAGGGCGGCGCGCTCGATCTCGCTGTTGCCGTGCACGCGGAGCAGCAGCGTGACCTGAGGCAGCTTGCCGGTGAGCACCCGTACCGCGCCCGCGATCACGGTCACCAGCCGCGTCGCGGCCGTGCCCTCGTCGGCCAGGGCTCCGTCGAGCACCGACTCGAGCCCGCCGAGCGCGTCGTCGAGGGCGATCTCGAGGATCTGCTCCTTCGAGGCGAAGTGGTGGTACAGCGCGGCCTTGCTGAGGCCGAGCGCCGAGGCGAGCGACGAGACGCTCGTGCCGTCGTAGCCCTGCTCGTTGAAGAGCTTCACCGCGATCTCGAGCACCTGCGCGCGGTCGTAGCCGGGGCGACCGCGGCGGGCGCGCGGCGTCGGCTCGTCGGCGGAGGCCTCCTCGGAGACCTCGGCGATGCTCGCCGCCTCGCCGGCGTGTGCGGATCCGGTGCTCATCCGCCTCATTCTCCCCCATCGGACTTCCGGGCGGACTTGCCCGCCCGGGATCCGTCTGTCATCCTTTTACTGAACGATCGGTCGGGAAACAGTTTCGCATCCTGGATCGACGCACCCTGTCGACGAAGACCCCGGGAGGACGAGCATGTCGGAGGCCTACCTCATCGGCGGTGCGCGCACGCCGGTCGGACGATACGGCGGGGCGCTCGCCGCGGTCCGCCCCGACGATCTGGCCGCGCTCGTCATCCGGGAGGCCGCGCAGCGCGCGGGCGTCCCCGATGACGCCTTCGACGAGGTGATCCTCGGATCCGCGAACCAGGCGGGGGAGGACAACCGCAACGTCGCGCGCATGGCCGTGCTGCTCGCGGGCTTCCCGGACGCGCTGCCCGCCCTGACCGTCAACCGTCTGTGCGCCTCGGGGATGTCCGCCGTCGCACTCGCGTCGCAGGCGATCCGCGCCGGTGACGCCGACGTGATGATCGCGGGCGGCGTCGAGTCGATGACGCGCGCCCCCTGGGTGCAGGCGAAGCCCGAGCGGGCGTGGGCGAAGCCGGGCGAGGCGTTCGACACCTCGATCGGCTGGCGGTTCACGAACCCGCGTCTCGCCGCTCGCGACAAGGCCACCTTCTCGATGCCGGAGACCGCCGAGGAGGTCGCGCGCCTCGACGGCATCACGCGCGAGGAGGCCGACGCGTTCGCCCTGCGCAGCCATGAGCGGGCGATCGCCGCGATCGACGCCGGCCGCCTCGCCCCCGAGATCGTGGCCGTGCCCACCTCGCGCGGCGGACTCGTCGACACCGACGAGGGCCCGCGCCGGGACACGACGCTCGAGGCCCTCGCGGGACTGCGTCCCGTGGTCGCGGGCGGCAGCGTCGTCACCGCGGGCAACGCCTCCTCGCTCAACGACGGCGCTTCGGCGATCGTGGTCGCCGGATCCGCCGCCGTCGAACGGCACGGGCTGACGCCGCGGGCGCGCATCGTCGCCTCCGCCTCCGCCGCGCTCGCCCCCGAGATCATGGGGCTGGGGCCGGTGCCTGCGACCGAGAAGGCGCTCGCGAAGGCCGGGCTCACCGTCGCAGACCTCGGCGCGGTCGAGCTGAACGAGGCGTTCGCGACGCAGTCGCTCGCCTCGATGCGACGGCTCGGGCTCGACCCCGACATCGTGAACGCGGACGGCGGCGCCATCGCCCTCGGCCATCCCCTCGGTTCGAGCGGGAGCCGGATCCTGATCACCCTGCTCGGCCGCATGGAGCGCGAGGGCGCCCGCTACGGCTTGGCGACCATGTGCGTCGGCGTCGGTCAGGGCACCGCGATGATCGTGGAGCGGGTGTGATGGCCGACGCATCGACAGGGCGGCGCCTGCGCGTCGAGCGCGCGGAGGACAGGGTCACGGCGACCCTGGACAGGCCTGAGGCCCGCAACGCGATCGACCAGGCCATGATCGACGAGCTGCACGCGCTGTGCGCCGAGCTCGAGGAGGATCCGCGGACCCTGATCCTGATCGGATCCGGCGGGATCTTCGCCTCCGGCGCCGACATCGCGCAGCTCCGCGACCGCCGGGCACAGGATGCGAGGGTCGGGATCAACACGACGGCGTTCCGGCGCATCCGCCGCCTGCCCATGCCGGTGATCGCCGCGGTCGACGGCTACGCCCTCGGCGGGGGCGCCGAGCTCGCGTACGCCGCCGACATCCGCATCGGCACACCGGCCACGCGCATCGGCAACCCGGAGACCGGGCTCGGCATCATCGCCGCGGCCGGGGCGACCTGGCGCCTTCCGCAGATCGTCGGCGAGGCCAGGGCGGCCGAACTGCTGCTCACCGGACGCCAGGTGAGCGCGACGGAGGCGCTCGCCTGGGGCCTCCTGTCGTCGCTGCACGAGCCCGACGACCTGCTCGCCGCGGCGCACGCGATCGCCGACCGCATCGCCGCGAACGACCCGCTCGCCACCCGGCACACCAAGACGGCCCTCCTCGCCCCGCCCGACCGGCACCCCGAGATCGAACTGGAGCTGCAGGCGGAGCTGTTCGAGAGCACCGAGAAGCACCGGCGGATGACCGCCTTCCTGGAACGGAGGAGCCGCCGATGAGCACATCCCGGTGGTCGAGCGAGCCGCAGGCGGGACGAGACGCGACGGCGGCGACGCCCGCGGCGCCGGAGCGCGTCGGCGTGCTCGGCGGCGGACGCATGGGCGCGGGCATCGCGCACGCGTTCCTGCTCGCCGGATCCCAGGTCGTCGTGGTCGAGCGGGACGAGGCTGCGGCGGCCGCGGCGGGCGAGCGGATCCGCACGAGCCTGCAGCGCTCGGTCGAGCGCGGCAGCACCGACCGCGCGATCGCGGCGCTCGAGGGCGCTCTCGAGACGAGCACCGATGCCGCGGTGTTCGCGGACGCCGGACTGGTCGTCGAGGCCGTCCCGGAGGACCGGGCGCTCAAGCTCGAGAGCCTGCGCCGGATCGAGGCGGTGGTCGCGCGCGGCGCCGCGATCGCGTCGAACACGTCCTCGATCTCGATCGACGACCTCGGCGCGGGGCTCGCGCACCCCGAGCGCTTCCTCGGCCTGCACTTCTTCAACCCCGTGCCCGCATCGGCGCTCGTCGAGGTGGTCGTGGGCGCCTCCACGAATCAGGAGCTCGTCGACGACGCCCGCGGCTGGGTCGCGGCTCTCGGCAAGACCGCGGTCGTGGTCGCCGACTCTCCGGGCTTCGCGTCGAGCCGGCTCGGTGTCGCGATCGCTCTCGAGGCGATCCGGATGCTCGAGGAGGGCGTCGCGACCGCCGCCGACATCGACGCGGCGATGGAGCTCGGCTACCGGCATCCGACCGGACCGCTGCGCACGACCGACATCGTCGGCCTCGACGTGCGCCTCGGGATCGCCGAGGAGCTGGAGGCAGAGCTCGGTGCGAGGTTCGCGCCGCCGCAGCTGCTGCGCGACCTGGTCGCGGACGGACACCTGGGCCGCAAGACCGGCCGCGGATTCTACGAATGGAGCGAAGGATGATGACCGAGCTGCTGCCCAGCTACCTGCAGGGAGCCTGGTGGACCTCCTCCTCGGAGGGCGGGACCGTCGTGCGCGATGCGTCGACGGGGGAGGAGATCGTCCGGGTCGACTCCGCGGGCATCGACCTCGCCGGCGCCGTCGCCTACGCCCGCACGGTCGGCCAGCAGAGCCTCGGCGCGCTCACCTTCCACCAGCGGGCGATGCTGCTCAAGCAGATGGCCGTCGTGCTCACGGAGCACAAGGAGGAGCTGTACGAGCTCTCCAAGCGCAGCGGATCCACGGTCCGCGACTCCTACGCCGACGTCGACGGCGGCATCGGCGTGCTGTTCACCTACTCGTCCAAGGGCCGTCGCGAGCTGCCCAACGCGAAGGTCCTGCTGGACGGCCCCGTCGAGCCCCTCTCGAAGGACGGATCCTTCCTCGGCCGCCACGTCTACACGCGCCTGCCCGGCGTCGCCGTGCAGATCAACGCCTTCAACTTCCCGATGTGGGGCGCGCTGGAGAAGTTCGCCCCGGCGTTCCTCGCCGGGGTGCCCTCGATCGTGAAGCCCGCGACTCCGACGGGCTACATCGCCGAGGCGTGGGTGCGCATCCTCGTCGACTCGGGTCTGCTGCCGGACGGATCCCTGCAGCTGGTCAGCGGATCCCTCCCCGGGATCTTCGACCTGCTCCGCCTCGGCGACCTCGTGGCGTTCACCGGCAGCGCCTCGACCGCCGCGGGGCTGCGTGCGCAGACCGCCGACGGTGTGCGCTTCACGAGCGAGACCGACTCGATCAACGCCTCCGTGCTCGGCCCCGACGCGACGCCGGACACCCCGGAGTTCGAGGCCTACGTGAAGCAGCTCATGATCGAGCTCACCACGAAGGCGGGGCAGAAGTGCACCGCGATTCGCCGTGCGATCGTGCCCGCGCCGCTCGTGGGCCCGCTGGTCGCGGCGCTCCGGGCGAAGATCGCCGAGCGCGTCGTGATCGGCGACCCGCACGCCGGGTCCGTCACGATGGGACCGCTGGTCTCGATCGCGCAGCGCGACGAGGTGCTGCGCCAGGTCGCGGCGCTGCGCGAGGCCGGCGGCGAACTGCTCCTGGGGTCCGTGGACGCCCCGGAGGTCGTGCACGCCGACGGCACGACGGGCCCCGCGCCGGAGGGCGCGTTCGTCGCGCCGATGCTCGTGGGCTTCGCCGACACGACCGCACCCGCCGTGCACGAGATCGAGGCGTTCGGCCCCGTCTCGAGCGTGCTCGGGTACTCGACCGTGGCGGAGGCTGCGGAGCTCGTCGGACGCGGCGGGGGATCCCTGGTGACGAGCGTCGCCACGAAGGATCCCGAGGTCGCCACCGAGCTGCTCACGCGCATCGCCGCGTACAACGGCCGCGTGCTGTTCCTGAACCGCGACGACGCGAAGACGTCGACCGGACACGGCTCCCCGGTGCCGCACCTCGTGCACGGAGGCCCCGGTCGTGCGGGCGGCGGCGAAGAGCTCGGCGGGATCCGCGCGGTCATGCACTTCATGCAGCGCACCGCGATCCAGGGCACCCCGGAGATCCTCACCGCGATCACGGGCGTGTGGCACACCGGCGCCGTCACCGACCGGGCGGTGCACCCGTTCCGCAAGTCGCTCGCGGAACTCCGCCTGGGGGACCAGGTGGAGTCCGGCCTGCGCGAGCTGTCGCTCGAGGACATCGAGGCGTTCGCGCACTCCACGGGCGACACGTTCTACGCGCACATGGACGAGGAGGCCGCCGAGGCGAACCCGTTCTTCGGCGGGAGGGTCGCGCACGGCTACCTGCTGGTGTCGTGGGCGGCCGGGCTGTTCGTCTCGCCAGAGCCGGGACCCGTGCTCGCCAACTACGGGCTGGAGAACCTGCGCTTCGTGACCCCGGTGAAGCCCGGCGACGCGATCCGGGTGACTCTCACGGCCAAGCAGATCATCCCGCGCGAGACCGACGAGTACGGCGAGGTGCGCTGGGACGCGGTGATCCACAACCAGCGCGACGAGATCGTCGCGACCTACGACGTGCTGACGCTCGTGGAGAAGGAGCTCGCCCCGGCCGCCTGACTGAATCGTCGACGCGATAGAGATGGAAAACACCGCTTCCGCAGCTTCAGGAGCGGCGTTTTCCATCTCTGAGCGAGTGGCCTCCGGAGTTCGAGATGGAAAAGTCCGCTCGCGAAGGCATTGGAGCGACGTTTTCCATCTCTGAGCCGGGACGACATGCAGGTGCGCACCGTCCCGGCATCGGCCCCGAGCTCAGCGCAGGTCGTACAGGCGCTTGTACTTGCCCTCGCTGCGGGGGAGGGATCCCGGTTCCTCGACCTGCACGTCCACCGACGTCCCGATGGACGTCTTGATCCGCAGCTTCAGCACCTCGGCCGCGGCGAGGGCGCTTGCCGCGTCGATGTCGGGGTGCCGCTCGATCCGCACCTTGAGGGCGTCGAGGTGTCCCTGCCGGGTGAGCTCGAGGACGAAGTGGGGCGTGAGCGTCTCGATGCCGAGCGCGAGCTCCTCGATCTGCGTCGGGAACAGGTTCACGCCGCGCAGGATGATCATGTCGTCGTCGCGCCCGGTGATCTTCTCCATCCGCCGCATCGCGGGGAAGGCGGATCCGGGCAGCAGGCGGGTGAGATCCCGCGTGCGGTAGCGGATCACGGGGAAGGCCTGCTTCGTGAGCGAGGTGAACACGAGCTCGCCCGGCTCCCCGTCCGGCACGGGCTCGCCGGTCTCGGGGTCGATGATCTCGGGCAGGAAGTGGTCCTCCCAGATGTGCGGGCCGTCCTTCGTGGCCGCGGCCTCCATCGCCACGCCGGGTCCCATGACCTCGCTGAGCCCGTAGATGTCGACGGCGTCGATGTTCAGGCGCTGCTCGATCTGGAGGCGCATCTCGTTGGTCCACGGCTCCGCGCCGAGGATCCCGACCTTGAGCGAGGTGGAGCGGGGATCGATCCCGGCCTGCTCGAGCGCATCGGCGATCGTCAGGAGGTAGGTGGGGGTGCACATGATCGCGTCCGGCTCGAAGTCGTGGATGAGCTGGACCTGCTTGGCGGTCTGCCCGCCCGACATCGGGATCACGGTCGCGCCGAGCCGCTCGATGCCGGCGTGCGCGCCCAGGCCGCCCGTGAACAGCCCGTAGCCGTACGCGTTGTGCACCTTCCAGCCGGGCTGCACCCCCGCCGCGCGGAGCGAGCGCGCGATGAGATCCGCCCAGTTGTCGAGATCGGTCTGGGTGTAGCCCACCACGGTCGGGCGGCCGGTGGTGCCCGAGGAGGCGTGGATGCGGCGCACCTCGGCCATCGGCACCGCGAACATGCCGAACGGGTAGTACTCGCGCAGGTCGTTCTTGGTCGTGAACGGCAGGCGTGCGACGTCGGCGAGGGTGCGGACGTCGTCGGGGTGGATCCCGGCCCGCTGGAAGGCGAGGCGGTAGAACGGCACGTTCTCGTACGCGTGATGCACCGACCACTGCAGGCGCTCGAGCTGCAGGGCGCGCAGCTCGTCCGGGGTCAGGGTGGTGGCCGCGTCGTCGTGCGCGGCGCCGACGGCGGTGTCGGTCATGAGTTCTCCTCGGGGAAGGGACGGTTCGTGGTGATCGAGCGGCCGCGGAACTCGGCGACGATGTCGCCGGTCTCGTCGGTCACCGTGATGTCGTAGAGGCCGGTGCGTCCGTTGCGCGCGCGGCGCGTCCCCGCGGCCGTGAGCACCTGCCCCGCACGCGTCGACTTCAGGAAGGTGATGTCGGCGCCCGCGGCGACCGTGACCTTCTCGTCCTCGTTGCAGACGATCGCGAAGGTCGTGTCGGCGAGGGCGAAGACCAGTCCGCCGTGCGTGATGTCGAAGCCGTTCAGCATGTCCTCGCGCACGGTCATCGAGACCACCGCGCGGCCGGGCTCGTCCACCTCCACGCGCATGCCGAGGGCGGAGGAGGCGCGATCGCGCCGCATCATCGGACGCAGGTCGGCGACGGGATCGGTCATCTGTTCTCCTTCGAACGGAACGGCGCGGATCAGGGTGCGATGCCGGTTCGGGAAGGTCGTCCTTCTGCGAACGATACGAGTGTGCCATAATTACTGTACGAACGGTAGGTAATTCACTCAGGAGTCGACGATGACTGTTTCCCCCGTGGCCTTGGCCGAGGATCCGGATGCCCAGACGCTCTTCGACGAACTCGTCGAGAACGAGCAGCGCATCGAGCCGCGCGACTGGATGCCGGAGGCGTACCGCAAGACGCTCATCCGGCAGATCTCCCAGCACGCGCACTCCGAGATCATCGGGATGCAGCCGGAGGGCAACTGGATCACCCGCGCTCCGAGCCTCAAGCGCAAGGCGATCCTGATGGCGAAGGTCCAGGACGAGGCGGGGCACGGGCTCTACCTCTACTCGGCCGCGCAGACGCTCGGCATCACGCGCGACGAGATGATGCAGCAGCTCATCGACGGCAAGGCCAAGTACTCCTCGATCTTCAACTACCCGACGCCGACCTGGGCGGACATGGGCGCGATCGGATGGCTCGTCGACGGCGCCGCGATCTGCAACCAGGTGCCGCTGTGCCGCGCCTCGTACGGTCCCTACGGACGCGCGATGGTGCGCATCTGCAAGGAGGAGTCCTTCCACCAGCGCCAGGGCTTCGAGATCCTGCTCACCCTCATGCAGGGCTCGGAGGAGCAGCGCGCGATGGCGCAGGACGCGGTGAACCGCTGGTACTGGCCGGCGCTCGCGATGTTCGGCCCGCCGGACGACCAGTCGCCGAACTCGGCGCAGTCGATGCAGTGGAAGATCAAGCGCTTCTCGAACGACGACCTGCGCCAGCGCTTCGTCGGCATGCTCGTGCCGCAGGCGGAGATCCTCGGCGTGACCCTGCCGGATCCCGAGCTCCGCCTCGATGAGGAGACGGGGCAGTACGCGATGGGGGAGATCGACTGGGACGAGTTCTTCGAGGTCGTCCGCGGCAACGGTCCGTGCAACGCCGAGCGGCTGCAGCGCCGGCGCGATGCGCACGCGGAGGGCGCCTGGGTGCGCGAGGCCGCGGCAGAGTACGCCCGCAAGCAGGCGGCTCGGGCCCAGAGCGGAGAGGCGGCGGCGTGATGACCACCCCCGGAGCCTCCCCCGAGGAGACATGGCCCATGTTCGAGGTGTTCGTCCGGGCGAACCGCGGACTCAGCCACGTGCACGTCGGATCCCTGCACGCCCCCGACGCCGACATGGCGCTGCGAAACGCGCGCGACCTGTACACGCGGCGCAACGAGGGCACGTCGGTGTGGGTCGTCCCGGCCGACGCGATCACGACGAGCGACCCCGACGACAAGGGCGCGTTCTTCGAGAGCCCCGCCGGCAAGAACTATCGTCACGCCGTGTACTACACGGCCTCCGAGGGGGTGCCGCACCTGTGAGCGCCCCGCACCAGGCCCCCGAGGATCTCGAAGGGACGATCGATCCGCACGGCGACGTCTCGGTCGACGAGCTCGCGCTCGCCGCGGAGCTCGCCGGCTCGGGGGAGCGCGCGAGCTCCGCCGACATCGCCGAGTACGCGCTCTGGCTCGGCGACGACGCCCTCATTCTCTCCCAGCAGCTCGGCGCGTGGATCACCTACGCCCCCGAGCTCGAGGAGGACGTCGCGCTCGGCAACATCGCCCTCGACCTGCTCGGGCACGCGCGCTCCTTCCTGCGCTACGCCGGATCCTGGGACGGGCGCAGCGAGGACGATCTCGCGTACTTCCGCGACGAGGCCGAGTTCCGCAGTTCCTGGCTCGTGGAGCAGCCCAACGGCGACTTCGCGCAGACGATCGCGCGCCAGCTCCTCGTCAGCACGTACATGCTCGAGCTGTACTCGGCGCTCCGGGGCAGCACCGACGCGACCTTCGCCGCGATCGCGGAGAAGGCGGTCAAGGAGGTCGACTACCACCGCGACCACGCCGTGCAGTGGGTGCTGCGCCTGGCCGGAGGCACCGAGGAGTCGCGCGCGAGGATCATCCGCGCCTTCGCGGATGTCTGGCCCTACGCGGCCGAGCTGTTCCGCGACGACGCGCTGACCGACCGCCTCGGCGACGCCGCGGTGCGCCCGTCCTCGCTGCGGGCGGGGTTCGACGCCGTGATCGACGCCGTGTTCGCCGAGGCCGAGCTGGAGATCCCCGCCGGATCCACCTCTTCCGGCGGCGGACGGCACGGATCCCACGCGACCGGGCTCGGCCACCTGCTGTCCGAGATGCAGGTGCTCGCCCGCCGTCACCCTGGAGCGACATGGTGACCGGGCTGCGCGAGCGCGCCTGGGAGGCGGCGGCCGCGGTCAAGGATCCGGAGGTCCCCGTGCTGACGATCGAGGACCTCGGGGTCCTGCGCGACGTCGCCGTCGACGGCGACCGGATCCGCGTCGACATCACCCCGACCTACAGCGGCTGCCCCGCGATGGACACGATCCGCGACGACGTCGAGCTCGCGCTCACCCGGGCCGGCTTCGGCGACGTCGAGGTGCGCCTCGTGCTCGCGCCCGCCTGGACCACGGACTGGATGAGCGACGAGGGCAAGCGCAAGCTCACCGAATACGGCATCGCCCCGCCCAGCGGCCACGCGGCCCTGCGACGCGCTCAGGGGCCGGTGCGCGTCTCGCTCGGCGTGCGCTGCCCGCGCTGCGGATCCCTGGACACCCGCGAGCTCTCCCGCTTCGGCTCCACGTCGTGCAAGGCGCTCTACGAGTGCCGCGCGTGCCTCGAGCCCTTCGACCACTTCAAGGTGATCTGATGACGCTCTGGCACCTGGGCGCCGCCGCGCACACCGCCGCCCCCGGGGAGGCCGTCACCGAGCGCGTCGCCGGGGCGCTCCTCAACAGCGTGGTCGGCGGGGCGGCGGCGTCGCAGCGCCGACGCACCCGCTTCCACACCCTCGCCGTGCAGGAGGTGCGCCCGCTCACCGATGAGGCGATCGAGGTCACCTTCGCGGTGCCGGAGGAGCTCTCGGGGGAGTTCGACTATCTCGCCGGCCAGCACGTCGCCCTACGCGCCGAGCTCGACGGCCACGAGGTGCGGCGCTCCTACTCCCTCTGCCGGCCGCCGGCGCGGGATGCGGCGACGGGCACGGCGACCATCAGCGTCGCCATCAAGCGCGATCGCGGAGGCCGCTTCTCCACCTGGGCGCAGAGCGAGCTGCACCCCGGTGACCGGATCGACGTGATGAGCCCTCAGGGCACCTTCACCTCGGCGCTCGCCGCACTCGACGAGGCGCATGTCGTCGGCATCGCCGCGGGGTCCGGCATCACGCCGCTCATGGCGCTCGCAGCAACGGTGCTCGCGCGCTCCGATACCAGTCGCTTCACCCTCGTCTACACGAACCGCCGGGCGACGGACGTGATGTTCCTGGACGACCTCGCCGACCTCAAGGACCGGTATCCGGCGCGCTTCGCGGTGCACCACGTGCTGACCCGCGAGCAGCGCTCGGCTCCGCTGCTGTCCGGTCGCATCGACGAGGAGCGCCTGCGCGGCATCCTCGACGCGCTCGTGCTGCCCGCGACGGTCGACGAGTGGTTCCTGTGCGGGCCGTTCGACCTCGTGCAGCTGTGCCGCGACACCCTCGCCGACATCGGCGTCGACGCCGCGCACGTGCGCTACGAGCTGTTCACCACCGGCGAGCCCGGGCAGGAGCGCCCGGAGGCCGGACGTCCGATCGAGGTGCGCGAGGACGAGCCCGTCCGCACGATCGAGTTCACCCTCGACGGCCAGTCCGGATCCGTGGACACGCCGGTGTCGGCGAACGAGTCGATCCTGAACGCCGCGCTCCGCGTGCGGCCCGACGTGCCGTTCGCGTGCGCGGGCGGCGTGTGCGGCACGTGCCGGGCGCGCCTCGTCGACGGATCCGTCACGATGACCGAGAACTACGCGCTCGAGCAGGACGAGCTCGACCGCGGCTACGTGCTCACCTGCCAGTCCCACCCGACGACGGATCGCGTCGTGGTCGACTACGACGTCTGAACGCCCGCGGAGCAGCCCCTTCGACAACCTCAGGGACCAAGGAGGAACCATGATCGACCTCGCGATCGACGGCGCCGTCGCCCACATCACGCTGAACAACCCCGACAAGCTCAACGCGCTCGACGAGCAGGCCGTGCGCGACCTCGGCGATGCCTACGCCGAGGCCGAGCGCGCCGGAGTGCGCTCCCTCGTGCTGACCGGCGAGGGCAGGGCGTTCTGCGCCGGGCGCGACATCTCGGGCGTCGACCCGCGCGACGACGACGTGATGGGCTACCTCGACGGGATCGTCACGCCCGTGCTGCAGCGCATGTCGGCGTTCCCCGCCCCGACCTTCGCCGCCGCGCAGGGCGCCTGCCTCGGCGTGGGCCTCGGCCTGCTCATCGCGACCGACGTGGTCTACGTCGCCGACACCGCGAAGATCGGATCCCCGTTCGCCGCTCTCGGCGCGACGCTGGACTCGGGCGGGCACGCGCTGTTCGTGGAGCGGCTCGGCGCCCATCGCACGCTCGACCTCATCTACTCCGGCCGGCTGATGAGCGGATCCGAGGCGGTCAAGGCCGGGCTGTTCTCGCAGGCGATGCTCCCCGAGATGGTGCACGAGGCCACGCTCGCGGCGGCCGCGCGTGCCGCACAGGGGGCGACCGCCGCGTTCGTCGCGAGCAAGCGCCTCGTCGCCGCCCTCCGCGACGAGCGGCTGGGGCTGTGGCAGTCGATGCGTCAGGAGAACGCGGCCCAGGCGGCGCTCTGCGACACGGACGACTACCGCGAGGGCTTCGCGGCGTTCCAGGAGAAGCGCCCGCCGCTGTTCGAAGGGCACTGACCCCTCGGGGCGGCGACGGCGGAGCCGGGGCCGCGACGATCCGCACAGCCTGCGACGATCCGCACACGTCGCACCGCG
This sequence comes from Microbacterium sp. 13-71-7, assembly GCF_002257455.1. Classification (GTDB taxonomy): domain Bacteria; phylum Actinomycetota; class Actinomycetes; order Actinomycetales; family Microbacteriaceae; genus Microbacterium. Next base: position 6,192 of record NZ_NCKN01000030.1, on the reverse strand, counting down.
GATCCGTGTGCACATCGTCGCATCGTGTGCCGATCGTCGCGGGCTCGGGGCGAGCCGTTCGACGGGACGCCGGCTCCGGCGCTGCGGCGGGGCGCGGGCCGGGCCCGACTACGCTGGACGGTGCTGTTCCGCCAGGAACGGCGGACAGGAGCGAGAGTGGTCGAGGGTGCCGTCGAGCGGATGCGGGGGCCGCGCGCCTATGCGTCCTTCATCGGGATCGGGCTCGCTGCGGGTCTCCTCTCCGGCCTGTTCGGCGTCGGCGGCGGCACGGTCATCGTCCCGCTGCTCGTGCTGCTGCTCGCGTTCGACCAGCGGCTGAGCGCCGGCACCTCGCTCGCCGCGATCGTGCCGACCGCGCTCGTGGGCGTCATCTCCTACGCCGTCCACGATTCGGTGGCGTGGATCCCTGCGCTGATCCTCGCCCTCGGATCCGTCGTCGGCGCGCAGATCGGCACCCGCCTGCTGCCGCGGATCTCCCAGACCGCCCTGCGCTGGTGCTTCGTCGGCTTCCTCGCGATCGTGATCGTGAGCCTGTTCCTGGTCATCCCGTCGCGGGGCGCCGTGCTCGAACTGACCTGGGTCACCGGCCCGCTGCTGCTGGTGCTGGGCCTGTTCACGGGCGTGCTCGCGGGACTCATCGGCGTCGGCGGAGGCATCGTGGTGGTACCAGCGCTCATGCTGGCGTTCGGCACGAGCGACCTCGTCGCGAAGGGCACGTCGCTGCTCATGATGATCCCGACCGCGATCTCGGGCACGATCGGCAACCTGCGCAATCACAATGTGGATCTGGTCGCCGCGGCCCTCGTCGGGCTCTCCGCCTGCACGACCACGGCGCTCGGCGCCTGGCTCGCGACGCTCATCGACCCGTTCGTGGGCAACGTCCTGTTCGCCGTGTACCTGGCCTTCATCGCGGTGCAGATGGCGCTGAAGGCGATCCGCGGGCGCACGCCTCGCGCCGCCTGAACGGCCGCTCGGCGCGGGATCGGCGCCGCTCGATAGGATCGAGGGGTGCCCGTGAATCCTGAACTGGTCGGCCGGGAGTTCCCGCCGACGGCCCCGTACCTCGTCGGCCGCGAGAAGGTGCGCGAGTTCGCGCGCGCCGTGTTCGCCGACGCCCCGCAGCACACCGATGTCGCGGCGGCCCAGGCGCTCGGCTTCGCCGACGTCGTCGCCCCGCCCACCTTCGCGATGGTCATCCAGGACCTCACGCTGCAGCAGCTGCTGGGGCTGGAGGACTCCGGGATCGTGCTGTCCCGCACGATCCACGCCGAGCAGCGCTTCTCCTACACGCGTCCCATCGTGGCCGGCGACGAGCTCACCGCGCAGCTGACCGTGACCGGGATCCGCGCGATGGGCCCTGCCGCGATGATCACGAGCGACGCCGAGATCCGCGACGCCGCCGGCGCGCACGTCGTCACCGCCACGTCGGTGCTGCTCGTGAGCGATGCCCCGGCCGAGAACGAGGAGGCCGCCGCGTGAACGTCGGAGACATCATCGCCGAGCGCACCGTGCACCTCACGCGCGAGTCGCTCGTGCGCTACGCCGGCGCGTCCGGCGACTTCAACCCGATCCACTACCGCGACGACGTCGCCGCAGAGGTGGGCCTGCCCGGCGTGCTCGCGCACGGCATGCTCACGATGGGCGTCGCCTCGTCGGTCGCGGTCGCCGCCCTTCCCGGCACCGCGCGGATCCTCGACTACGGCGTGCGCTTCGCGCGGCCGATCGTGGTCGACCCCCAGGCCGGTGCCGACGTCGCGATCACGGCCAAGGTCGGCGCCGCGGACGAGACCGCGGTGCGGATCGACCTGACCGTCCGGTTCGCCGACACCACGGTGCTCGTCAAGGCGCAGCTGCGCGTCGCGGCGGACTCGCTCTGACATGGCGGAGATCGATCCGATCCGCCTCTCCGCGCTGACCACGCTGCAGACCGGCGCGGCGCCCGCCCGCATGATCGACGCCGCGACCGAGGACGAGCTCGTCTCCGCCCTCCGCGCGGTGTGGGCGGCCCGCGACGAGTGGTTCGTGCTGGGCGGAGGATCCAACCTCTTCGCGGGGGACGCGCCCTTCGACGGCACGGTGATCCGCATCCGCACCCACGGCATCGAGGAGCTCCCGTCCCCCCACCCCGACCGGATCCGGCTGCGCGCGCAGGCCGGGCACGACTGGGACGCGCTCGTCGCCTACGCGGTCGAGTGCGGCTACGCGGGCATCGAGGCGATGTCGGGGATCCCCGGGACGGTCGGCGCCGCCCCCGTGCAGAACATCGGCGCCTACGGGCAGGAGATCCAGGAGACCCTCGTCGAGGTGGAACTGCTCGACGAGCACTCGGGCGAGGTCGTCGTCACGCCCGCGTCCGAGCTCGGCCTGGGCTTCCGCACCTCGGTGCTCAAGCACCACTACGGCTCCGTCGCCGAGCGCAGGGCCGTGATCCTGTCGGTCACGCTCGACCTCGCCGTCACCGGCGATGCGGGGCGGATCGTGCGCGGTGAGCAGCTGCGCCGCGCGCTGCAGCTCACGGGCGACGACCCCGTGCCCCTGGCCTGGGTGCGAGAGCGGATCCTGGCCACCCGCGCCGCGAAGGGCATGCTCTTCGATCCGGCGGATCCCGATACGCACGGCGCCGGATCCTTCTTCCAGAACGCGATCGTGCCGGAGGCGGTGGCGCGCACGCTGCCGCCCGAGTGCCCGCGCTGGCCGGTGACGCCCGACCTCGACACCGTCACCGTGATCCCGCTCGACTCGTACTACGGACTGTCGCCGAAGCCGGAGGCGCCCCCGAGCGACGTCAAGGTGAGCGCCGCGTGGCTGATCGAGCACGCCGGCATCGGCAAGGGGTTCAAGCTGCCGCGTTCGCGCGCGGGCGTCTCCACGAAGCACGCTCTCGCGCTCACGAACCGCGGGGGTGCGACCGCGGGGGAGATCGCGGAGCTCGCGCGGTTCATCCAGAGCCGGGTGCATTCCGAGTTCGGCCTGCTGCTGCAGCCGGAGCCCGTGCTCGTCGACGTCGAGCTCTAGGCGCGGCGACGCGGCGCCGGGGTCCGTCCGCCCGTCGCGCGTAAGATCGCGCGCATGACCGGACTCGTGCCCTACATCCTGTTCCCCGGAACCGCCGTCGATGCGCTGCCTTTCTACCAGGCGATCTTCGGAGGCGAGGTGGCGATGCACACCTACGCCGAGTTCGGGCGGGCGGACGGCCCGGCCGATGCGATCGCGCACGGCATGCTCGGGGGCGGCCCCGTCGTGCTCGCCGCCGCGGATGCCGGGCCGGACGAGGACGCCCTGCACATGAACGGCATGTTCTTCTCGCTGCTCGGCACGGCGGATCCGGAGACCCTCACACGCTGGTTCGCACAGCTCGTCGACGGCGGCCGCGTGATCGACCCGCTGCAGGAGCGGCCCTGGGGCGCGCACGACGGCACCCTCGTCGACCGCTTCGGCGTGCGCTGGCTCATCGGCTACGAGGACTGATTCGCGCGCAGCCCCCGCACACGCCGACGCCCCCTCTGGGGGCCGACGCCCCTCCTGAATTGCGGAATTCAGGAGGGGCGCTGACCGCCAGAGGGGGCGTCGACGTGGAGAGGGTCCGGCCTCAGGAGGCGAACAGGCGCTGGAGGCGCTGCACGCCCTCGAGCAGCTGGTCGTCGCCGAGCGCGTACGACATGCGGACGTAGCCGGACGGGCCGAACGCCTCGCCGGGGACCACGGCCACCTCGGCCTGGTCGAGGATGAGGTCGGCGAGCTCGAGCGACGTCGTCGGGGTCACGCCGCCCCAGGTGCGGCCGAGCAGGCCCTGCACGTCGGGGTAGACGTAGAACGCGCCGGTCGGGTTCGGCACCACGAGGCCGTCGATCTTGGACAGCTCGGCGACGATCAGCTTGCGGCGGCGGTCGAACGCCTCGCGGAACTGCTCCGCCTCGGTCTGCGGGCCGTTCAGCGCGGCGACCGCGGCGCGCTGCGCGACGTTGTTCACGTTGCTCGTGAGGTGCGACTGCAGGTTGCCGGCGATCTTGATCGCATCGGCGGGGCCGACCATCCAGCCCACGCGCCAGCCGGTCATCGCATAGGTCTTCGCGACGCCGTTGACGAGGATGGTCTGACCGGCGACCTCGGGGAGCGCCTCGACCACGGAGGTCGCCTTGACGCCCTCGTAGGTGAGGTTCTGGTAGATCTCGTCGGAGATGATCCAGATCCCGTGCTCGAGCGCCCACGCGGCGATCGCGGCGGTCTCCTCGGGGGAGTAGACGGATCCGGTCGGGTTGGACGGCGAGACGAACACGAGCACCGTGGTGCGGTCGGTGCGGGCGGCCTCGAGCTGGTCGACCGTGACCTTGTACTCCTGGTCGGCGCCCGCGAAGACCTCGACCGGGACGCCGTCGGCGAGGCGGATCGCCTCGGGGTAGGTGGTCCAGTACGGCGCAGGCAGGAGCACCTCGTCGCCCGGGTTCACCACGGCCTGGAACGCCTGGTAGACGGACTGCTTGCCGCCGTTCGTGACGATGACCTGGCTCGGCGAGACCTCGAGGCCGGAGTCGCGCAGCGTCTTCGCGGCGATCGCCTCGCGCAGCTCTGGCAGGCCCGCGGCGGGCGTGTAGCGGTAGTTCGCCGGGTTCGCGAGGGCCTCGGCGGCCGCGTCCACGATGAACTGCGGCGTGGCGAAGTCGGGCTCGCCCGCGGCGTACGAGACGACGGGCTTGCCCTCGGCCTTGAGGGCTTTGGCCTTGGCATCCACCTTCAGCGTGGCGGACTCGGCGATGGCGGAGAGTTTGCGGGAGAGAGGCGCGCGTTCGGTCACGCCACCAGCGTACTCGGGCGCCTGTCGTGCGAAATGGCCATGACGTACAAAGCGCGGGCGCCGTTCTCCGTCGTGGCGAACAGGCGCGGACGAGGGGATCCGACGCAGGGATCCGTCGCAGCGGCGGGATCCTGCGCGCGGTCAGGTCAGGAACGAGGGCGGAACGGCGCAGTAGTCGGCGAGGCGCCGCGTCGGCGCCTCCGGATCCGTCACGTCGACCAGAGCGGTCGCCGCGGTGTGCGGGACCTCGTCGCCGTCGATGAGCCACACCGAGAAGTGCCACAGTCCGCGGGTGCGCTCGGCGAGCAGGTCGGCCGCGCCGGAGACGATCTCGACGGCGTCCCCGCCCGCGTCGCGGAACGGCGTCACGAGGTCCGCGCGCAGGCTCGCCTCGTCGCGGCCGTCCTGCGCGGCGACCGACACCGCGACGCCCCGGGAGCGCAGGGCGTCGGCGAGGCCGCCCGCGAACGCGGCCGACCGGGCGGCCGAGGGGCTGGCGACCGCGAGCAGCCGTGCTCCGCGCGGATAGTCGCGCAGGAACTCGTCGGAGAGGTCTTCGAGGAGGGCGCGCGCTGCGATCGGGGCGGTCATGTCCCCAGCGTAGGCGGCCGCGCGGAAGGGGCAGCGCGATCCGGCCGGATGCGGGCGACCCCCGGCCGGCCCCGCACCGCGTCGCGCTCAGGCGACCGCCCGCGCTCAGGTGACCGCCCGCGCTCAGGTGACCGCGTCGCGCTCCTGGAACTCGGGCGCACGCCACAGCTCCTCGTCGAGTACGCGGCGGAGGGTCTCCACGGCGTCCCAGACATCGGCATGGCCGAGGTACATCGGGGTGACCCCGAATCGCAGCACCTCGGGCTCGCGGTAGTCGCCGATCACGCCGTTCGCGATGAGCGCCTTCATCACGGCGTAGCCCTCGGGGTGGCGGAACGACACGTGGCTGCCGCGCTGCGCGTCCTCGCGCGGCGTGATCAGGGTGAGCGGGTGGTGCGCGAGCCGCGTCTCGACGAGCCGGATGAACAGCGTCGTCAGCGCGAGCGACTTGCGGCGCAGCGCCTCCTGGTCGACCTCGAGGTGCATGTCGAGGCCGACCTCCATGGTCGCCATCGAGAGGATCGGCTGGGTGCCGACGAGGAAGCGCCGCCCCCCGGGCGCCGGAGCGTACGAGTCGGCCATGGCGAACGGGCGGTCGTGCCCCCACCAGCCGGTCAGCGGCGTCTCGACCCGGTCGAGATGGCGCTCGGCGACCCAGAAGAAGGCGGAGGAGCCAGGGCCGCCGTTGAGGTACTTGTAGGTGCAGCCGATCGCGAAGTCGGCATTGGATAGCGCGTTAAACAGCCTTTTTAACGAAATAGAAAAGAAGCTGTTTACTCGTGCTGATCACACCTCAAATCAGCACGACA
>NZ_NCKN01000323.1 GCF_002257455.1 Microbacterium sp. 13-71-7 | reverse complement strand
GTCGGAGTGGATCCACGATCCGCTGAAGGAAAACGGGTTCACCGGTGCGCTGACCTTCGAGTCGGACCTGCTGGCGATGTACTCGAGCGGCGCCGTGGCTCCCGTCGGCTACGGCGTGGTGTGCGGAACCGGCGCGAGCGCGGTGCGCGTCGAGGGCGGCCGCATCGTCGCCACCGCGGACGGGCTCGGCTGGCTGCTTGGCGACCGGGGGAGCGGCTTCTGGATCGGTCGCGGCGCGGCGGCGGCCGCCATCGCCGAGCTCGACGGGCTCGGCCCGGAGAGCGTCCTGACCCCTCGCGTGCTGCAGGCGGCAGGCATCGCCGGGGAGGGCGCCCACGCCTCTGGCGCCGACGGGCGCCCCGTCGCTCTAGAGCATCTGATCCGCGTGCTGTACGCGCAGCGGCCCGTGCAGCTGTCCGCGTTCGCGCCGCTCGTGTTCGACGCCGCCGAGGAGCGCGATCCCGTCGCGGAGGGGATCCTGCGCGAGGCGGGCGCGCAGCTGGTGCGCACGATCGGACTCGTGCAGGCGGATCCAGGACCCGTCGTGATCGGCGGGAGCATCGTGCTGCGGCCCGGTCCGCCGCAGGAGATGCTGCGCGCGCACGTCGCCGAGGCCTTCGGAGAGGTGCCGTTCGTGCTCGTGGACAGCGGCGCGGCCGGGGCGACGATGCTCGCGCTGCGGCACTCGGGCGTCGACGTCGACGAGCGGACGCTCGCGCGGGTGCGCGCGGGGATCGGCGAGGCGATGCGCGCGGGGGCGCCCGCGCCGATCCCCGCCTCTCACCCGGCGGTTCCGGAGGGCGACACGCCCTAGAATCGATAACCTATGAATCCCGAAGCCCTCGCCACTGCGATCCTGTCCGTCCTCGCCCCGATCGCGGACGAGCGACGACCGGGCGAGCCCCTTGCGCTCACCGCGGGGGACATCGTGCTGGAGCGTCCGCGCAACCGCGAGCACGGCGACTGGGCGACCAACGTCGCGATGCGCCTGGCGAAGCAGCTCGGGACGAACCCGCGCGAGCTCGCGCAGCAGATCGCCGACGGGCTCGGCGCCGTGGACGGCATCGCAGAGGCCTCCGCCGCGGGCCCCGGCTTCCTCAACGTGCGCCTCGAGGCCGGTGCCGCCGGAGCACTCGCGAAGGTGATCGTCGACGCCGGCGGGGCGTACGGGCGCAACGATTCGCAGGCCGGCCGCTCGATCAACGTCGAGTTCGTCTCGGCGAACCCGACCGGGCCGCTGCACATCGGGCACACCCGCTGGGCCGCGCTCGGCGACGCGATCGCGCGCCTGCTCGACGCGAGCGGCGCGACCGTGGCCCGCGAGTTCTACATCAACGACGCGGGCGCGCAGATGGAGCGGTTCGCCGGCTCCATCGTCGCCGCGGCGCACGGGGAGCCGACCCCCGAGGGCGGCTACGCGGGCAGCTACATCGCCGACATCGCGCAGCGCGTGCTCGCCGATCGCCCCGACTTCCGCTCGCTCGCCGCGAGCGAGCAGCTCCTGGTCGCGCGCGAGCTCGGCTACCAGTACCAGCTGGCCGAGCAGAAGGATTCGCTGGCGAAGTTCAACGTCGTGTTCGACGTCTGGTTCTCGGAGCGCCTGCTGCACGCGAAGGGCGAGGACGGAGCTCCCAGCCTCGTCGACCTGGCCGTGGATCGGCTCCGCGCCCAGGGGCACGTGTTCGACCTGGACGACGCCGTGTGGGTGCGCACGACCGATTTCGGCGACGACAAGGACCGCGTGATCCGCCGCTCCAACGGCGAGTACACCTACTTCGCCGCCGACGCCGCCTACTACCTGAACAAGGGCGACCGCGGCTTCGAGCACAAGATCTACCTGCTCGGCGCCGACCACCACGGCTACGTGCACCGTCTGAAGGCGCTCGCGGGCGCCGCGGGGGACGACCCGGAGAAGGACGTCGAGGTGCTCATCGGACAGCTCGTCTCGGTGGGCGGCGCCCGGCTCAGCAAGCGCGCCGGCAACATCATCGAGATGGACGACCTGCGCGAATGGCTCGGCACCGACGCGCTGCGGTACTCGCTCGAGCGCTCGCCCGCCGATTCCCCGCTGTCGCTGGATCCCGAGCTGCTGCAGAAGCGCACGAATGACAACCCGGTCTTCTACGTGCAGTACGCGCACGCGCGCACGCACAACGTGGCCCGCAACGCGGCCGACTCCGGCGTGGACCGCTCTGCGTTCGCGCCGGAGCTGCTCACGCACGAGACCGAGTCGGCGCTCCTGGGCGCCCTTCAGGAGTTCCCGCGCATCGTGGCTTTCGCCGCCGAGGTGCGCGAGCCGCACCGCGTCGCGCGCTACCTGGAGGAGCTCGCGGGCCTGTACCACCGCTGGTACGACAACTGCCGGGTGATCCCGCAGGGCGACGACCCCATCGAGGACGTGCACCGCACGCGCCTGTGGCTGAACGACGCCACGGGCCAGGTGCTGCGCAACGGCCTCGACCTGCTCGGGGTGTCCGCGCCGGAGCGGATGTGACGTGAGCGGCGCGGAAGAGGGCACGCACCCGACCGAGCCGTATCCGCGGGACCTCGGTCCCGAGCATCCGACCGTGCCGCTGCCGCCTCAGGCGGGCGGATCGCCGGCCTCCGCCGCAGCGTCCGGCGCGGATCTCCCGCCTCGGCCCCCGCTGCCGTCCGCGCCGATCGCCGTGCCTCCGCCGCGCCGACGCGCGCGCTGGCCCTGGGTGCTGGCGATCGTCGTGGTCGTGCTCGCGGCGCTCGTCGTGGGCGGGGAGTTCGTGGCGCGCGCCGTCGTCGCGCAGCAGATCCGCTCGCAGGTGATCACGGCGCTGAAGCTCCCCGCGGATCAGCAGATGGATGTGAGCGTCGGCGGGATCGTGCTGCCGCAGCTCGTGGCGGGCCGGCTGGACGACGTGCGCCTCTCCTCGAAGAGCGTTGCGATCGGACCGATCACGAGCGCCGTGGCTGTCGACGCGACGGGCGTGCCGATCCGCGGCGGTGAACTGGGGAGCGCCGAGGGCACCTTCCGGATCGCGGCCGATCAGCTCGAGAAGGCCATCACGGCGGCTGCCGGATCCACCCCGATCGACGCCGTGACGCTGGACGGCAAGGACGTGAGGGCGACCGGATCCGTGAAGCTGTTCGGCGCGACCGTGCCCCTGGCCCTCGCGCTCACCCCTGGCGCGGAGGGCGGGGAGCTCACCTTCACGCCGACCTCGGCGACCATCGGCGCCATGACGCTGGACGCGTCCGACACCTCCTCGCCGTTCGCGAAGGCGCTCAAGCCGCTGTTTGCGACCCAGAAGCTCTGCATCGCCGACCGGCTGCCGGCGGGCGTGCACCTGAGCGGGCTGCGCGTGGACGGCGATGCCCTGGCGGCGACGTTCTCGGCGGACAGCGCGATCACGACGGATCCGAAGCTGCTCGAGAACGGGACCTGCCCGGGGCAGTGATCCGTCAGGAT
>NZ_NCKN01000322.1 GCF_002257455.1 Microbacterium sp. 13-71-7 | reverse complement strand
CCATGTCGGTGTTGTCTTCTCGCAAGTCGCAAAGCCCGCACTCGATGCGTCGGAACTGGTCCAGGTGCGGACCCGCAGAGACCGTCTGCGCTTTCTCATCGCCGCCAATCTCCCAGATGCGAAGCGGTGGAGCGTCACGGTGATCGGTGATGATGTCCTCCTGGTGAGGAGCGGCACTCAACCGGATCTGCCGACGACGATGAGCGTCGCCGTCGATATCAGCGTCGTCGTTGAGCGGGTGCGCGAAGATCTGGCGGAGCCTGTGTTCGTCGGCGTCGGTTCCGCGCAGCAAGGATTGTCCGGGTTGCGAGTGTCGGCGACCGAGGCGCGAATCGCAGCCGCAGATCTGGCTGCGCATGGGAAGAACTGGGCAATCGCTACCGTGGACTCTTCCGGGCTCTCCCGCATCCTTGCGGAGATTGCCGGCTCGGTGACCGGTCGGAGCGCGATTGCGGAGCTGCTGGCGCCGTTCGATGCTCTCGGAGCGGAGAAAGCTCGTATCATGATCGACACCCTCGCTGCGTACCTAGACACACAGGGTTCGCTGCGGGAGGCCGCCCAGCGTCTGCATCTTCACCCGAATGCGGTGGGATACCGGCTCCGCAGAATCCGCGAACTCTCGTCGTACGACTTGGGCGACCCTGATCTTCGCTTCGCCTTGCAGTTGGCGTGTCGAATCCGCCGCAGTCTTTCGGCTCAGGTAATGACGTAGCCTTCGATCGACGGAGGTCGTCGAGATCAGACGCCTTGGAGCGGCTTGGTGACTCTGGGCACTCCCTAGCTCTCACTCGCGGATCAGCTTGGCGTGTGCGCGCTCCCGCATACTCCGTCGCTCTCGTCGCCACCTTTCATGCCTGCTGCAACCCAGGCCTCGAACTCGTTGAGCGGGTATCGGACGTGCCTGCCCACGGTCAGGAACGGTGGGCCATAGCCCCTTGTGCGCCAGTCCTCGAGCGTCCGAATCGAGATCTGAAGACTGTCCGAGATCTGCTTCGGTGTGAGAAACGTCGGTGCGTTGACGGTATCCATGCGCATCACATGCGCGGTCGTAGAGGGACGAACGTTCGCACCCGTTGCCGGTGTAGGTGTTGGTTCCCGCAATGTGGTGATCCGGCGGTGCTAGTGATCGCTAGCATCTGACATCTATGTGTTGCGTTCCTCGTAGCTGGCCGAGCTAGCCGGTGGGGTCCCGTGCATTTCGGGGGTTGAGCCGCACTCATGTGAGTATGACGTCCAAGTTTTCGTCCGCTCCAAGGTCAGGAACCTGCGCGCGGCTTCGCTTCTCCAGGGTGAGTGCCTAATGGGTCGCCCCAGGCTTGAACCCGGAGAACTCGGGAGTGTCTCGTACACAATCCTCGAATCCGGCAGAATCCGAGCGCGCTGCCTGATCCGGAACGGCGCGGGTGACCCACTCCACATCTCCGCTGTCGGGCGGACTGCCGCCGAAGCCGACACTGCTCTGCATCGCAAGGCTTCGGTCGCGTGGGGCAGCTTGATCCTGGCTTTCGAGCCGACGATCACGCTCCGTGAACTCGCTGGGTATTGGCTCACCGAAGAGCTCGAGCCGAGCGATCGCAAACAGTCCACGAAGGAGGGCTATGAGAGCATCCTTCGGCTGGCGATCCTTCCGCATCTGGGAGCCTTCCCGATGATCAAGATCACCGCCGGCGTCTGCGACCGCTTCCTCAAGATGTTGCGACGAGATCACGCAAACGGGTATGCCCTGAACGCTCGCGCCGTGCTTGGGCTCCTGCTTCGATTCGCCCGCCGTCACGAGGCAATGTCGACGAACCCTCTCGCCGATGCCGATCGGATACCAACCCCCGCGACCACGTTCGTCGACCTCGAGTTCGAGCAACTCGTCGGAGTCTTCGAGCTCATGCGTGCCTGGCGTGGTGCGAACCCAGGCAGACAGGGAGGCGGGCGACCCAACGTGGAACTACTCATCGACGTGTGTCTCGTCATGTTGGGCACATCGATGCGAATCGGCGAAGTGCTGGCGCTCCGCAAGCAAGACGTCGTCGTGGACGGCGACCTCACGCGAGTCAAAGTGCAGGGCACGATCAGTGAGACCAAGAAGTACGGCATCATCCGGCAGTCGGTACCGAAGCGCGAGCGGCAGATCCGAAGTATCGTTGCCCCTCGCTTCGCCGCGAGAGTCCTTCGTCGTCGTGTCGTCGAGTACCAAGAGAACACGGAGGATCTTCTCTTCCCAACACGGCGAGGCACGCCCCGGTCAACGCACAACATCGGGCGGCTCATGCGCGGGTTTCGCGAGCAGAACGCCGAGCAACTCGAAGCGCTTGGGATCGACCTCGCTACGTTCTCGACTCGCGCATTCAGGAAGACCGCCGCGACCACCGTGTTCGCCAGCACCGAGATCGAGCTGGCTCGCCTTCTACTCGGCCACGCACGTGCAGAGACGACCTTCGCGCACTACATCAAGCCAAACCTCGACGTCCCGGGCATCACCGCCGACGTGTTGGACGCCCGATACCCGTTCGCGGATCTTGAGGGGGCCGACGGCGGGAGTCCGACACTTGCCGATCGGTATCAGTGATGTGCAACGCCCGGAGACACGTCGTCGGACGCTGTCTCGTCGCTAGATGGCGGGGCGTACGCCGGAACAGCGCGGCCGCGCAAGTGGCAGTTGCGGACCTTCGGCTCTTGCAACTGCCTTGGTCATGTATGTTTCCGCGAACAAGCGCCTCAGCGGCGCTACGCAGAGGCGAGGAGGGTCTCGCCTTGCACGGACTGCGGCACTACCTGTAGTCGTTTCGATCCAGCGATGCTTCGAAACATGAGCGGTCAAGATTTGTGTTCCAGATTCGTCTCGGCGCCGTCGGACGGATGTTGCCGAAGGTTCGAGTTCCCTCTTCACGCCAACGCTTGTTGAACCAGGCAACGGCCTCAATACGTGCGTAACGCTGACTGTCCTGACCTCGGATGTCGTAGACCTCATCGAGAGCGGGAACCAGATCAGTGTCGCGCGAGGCAAGGATGACCAGATCGGCGTCACTGCGTGCTGCCTCACGCAAGCGCGCACAGCACATCAAAGCCTTTCTCTTCGGGGCGCCCACGCGGGATCTTCTTGCCGTTGATGTCGAGCACCGGCCGGCCATCGGCACCATACTCATATCGATACTTGAGGTCCCGAAGCTCGATGCGCACGCCGTCTGCTCGCCATCGGGTTGCCTGGTCCAGGCATCGCCGATTCTGCTCCCAGTCGTGGTCGACGTGATGTAGGCCCCGGTATGCGAGAACTCGGACGCCCCGCGTCTGGGTTGAAGACATCGTGCGCCGTCAGATGCACGTTCTGATAGTCCACGATCACCGTCGTTCGCGGGTTATAGGCCAAAACGTGTGGATGGGATGTTGATGTAGCCGCGGGATGTTGCGGTGAAATGGGGGTGCGTATGGTCCGCGACGCTTAGGCGTGGACC
>NZ_NCKN01000321.1 GCF_002257455.1 Microbacterium sp. 13-71-7 | reverse complement strand
GCTCGGGTTCCCCGGACCGAACGACGTCGCCCGGTTCAAGGGGACGAAGCCCGGTGACGGCCCGTCCGATCACCTGCGCACGGCGATCGAGGGCGAGCTCGCCGTCAAGGTCAAATATCTGCCGGCCCCGCTGCCCTCGGCCGCTCCCGAGCGGAACTTAGCCGAGAGCGGGAAGGCCCCGCGCCCCTCCGATCAGACCTCGTCCGAGCCCGAGGAGCGGGGGCCCGGTGCGAAGGCGCCCGCGGGGTCCTCGTCGAGCACGGCACGCGCACCGCAGCGCCCCGCGCCGACGGCGGCCGCCCCGGTCACGGAGTGGGCGGTCGCCGCGATTCCGCAGGGGGAGCCCGAGTCCGCTCCGCCCGCGGATGCGGCTGCCTCCGCGCCTGCGGCGACCGAGCCTGCGGCGTCCGTCGCGGCCGAACCGGCGGCCGCACCGCGGGTCGCGCAGTTCCCGGTCGACGAGGAGCCGGCCGACGTCGAGGCGATGCCGGCCTCCGGCTGGTACGAGCCGGGGCACGACGGCGACGTCCTCGACGACGAGCCGCCCTTCCCCGACGACGCCGATGACCCGGGACCGGACGCCGATCCCGATCCGTACGGCGCCCCCGAGCCCGCGTTGGCTCCGGTCGGACAGGCCGTATCCGAGCTCGGCGGAGCGGATCCGGCTCCCGCGTCCGCCGCGCGACCGGATCCGGCGCCTGCCGCGGCCCCGGCCTCCGCACGGCCTGATCCCGCCCCGCGTGCCGCGCCTCCCGCACCGGCGGTCGTCGAGCGGGCCCCGCGCTCCGGCGCGCCGGGCGTGCAGCGCTACGGTGAGGCGGTGGTGCGCCAGGTGCTCGGCGCGAGGTTCCTCCGCGAGGAGCCGTACGAGCCGCAGACCCGGTTCCAGTGAAGAACCGCGACGGCGGCGACCAGAGCAGTGAACGATCGATCATGAGGATCACGAGATGTACGACGGCATCGTCCAGGAACTGATCGACGAGTTCGGCCGCCTGCCGGGCATCGGCCCGAAGTCCGCCCAGCGCATCGCGTTCCACATCCTGCAGACGCCCTCCTTCGACGTGAAGCGGCTCTCCGAGCTGCTCGTCGAGGTGCGCGAGCGGGTGCGGTTCTGCGAGATCTGCGGCAACGTCGCGGAGCAGGAGCGCTGCGCGATCTGCCGCGACCCGCGCCGCAACGCCGCGCTGATCTGCGTGGTCGAGGACGCCAAGGACGTTGCGGCGATCGAGCGCACGCGCGAGTTCCGCGGGCTGTACCACGTGCTCGGCGGCGCGATCAGCCCGATCGCCGGTGTCGGACCCGACGATCTGCGGATCGCGCAGCTGATGACCCGGCTCGCCGACGGCACCGTGCAGGAGGTCATCCTCGCCACGAACCCGAACCTCGAGGGCGAGGCGACGGCGAGCTACCTCAGCCGGCTGCTCACCACCATGCAGATCACCGTCTCGCGTCTCGCATCGGGGCTGCCGGTGGGCGGCGACCTGGAGTACGCGGACGAGGTCACCCTCGGACGAGCCTTCGAGGGGCGGCGCGTGCTGTGAGCGGAACCGGCTTCACCCGGCGGGGCTGGCTGCTCTTCGGGGCGATGTGCCTGCTCTGGGGTGTGCCGTACCTGCTCATCAGCGTGGTGGTGGAGTCGATCTCGCCGCCGGCGATGGTCGCGGGGCGGACCCTCATCGCGGCGCTGCTGCTGCTCCCGTTCGCGATCCGCAGCGGCGCGATCAAGGCCGCGTGGAAGCACTGGCCCTGGGTGCTCGCATTCGGCCTGATCGAGATGGCCGGCCCGTTCTTCCTCCTCGGTCATGCGGAGCAGTCCCTGCCCTCCGGTCTGACGGGCCTGCTCGTCGCCACGGTTCCCCTGTTCGCGGCACTCATCGCGCTCGGCGGCGGAGACCGCAGTGTGCTGGGCCCGGCGCGGCTGATCGGCCTGCTCGTCGGTTTCGTGGGCGTCGGCGTCGTGGTCGCGGGCCCCAGTCTCACGGGCGGCAAGGTCGACTTCCTCGCCGCGGGGGAGGTGCTGCTCGTGGCGGTGCTCTATGCGACGGCGCCGTTCATCGTCGCGCGCAAGCTCGGCCATGTGCCGTCGATCGGCACGATCACGCTCGCGCTGCTGTTCATCGGGATCCTCTATCTGCCGCTCGCGCTGCTCACGCAGCACACGGTGCCGACCGTGCCGTCGATCGTCGCGCTGATCGCTCTGGGCGTCGTCTGCACCGCGATCGCGTTCCTCGCCTTCTTCGCCCTCATCAAGGAGGTCGGCCCGGTCCGCGCGCCGCTGTTCACCTACGTCAACCCGGTGATCGCGATCATCCTGGGCGCGATCGTGCTCGCCGAGCCGCTCACTCCCGGGCTGATCATCGGGTTCCCGCTCGTGATCATCGGGTGCTGGTTCGCCGGAACCGGCGGCCGGCTGCGGCCCAGGGCCGCCGTCGACGAGACCGCGGTGGAGCTGACCGCTGAGCCGGTGCCGCCGGTGACGCCCGCGACGCCGCCCCCGGTGACGCCGCGCCCGCGGGATGCGGCCGTTCCTCCGGAGGTCAGGCCGCCCGACGGATCCCCTTCCACAGAGTGATCAGCAGGAGCACGAAGGCCGCTCCGATCAGGATGTGACCGGCGCCGGCGATGCCGGAGATCGCCTTCGACGCCTCGACCTTGAGCACGTCGAGGATTCCGTGCCAGGTCATCATCGCGCCCGTCACGAGCACGCCGGCGTTGTAGATCCAGAAGAACCACGAGAATAGGCGACTCGCGGACAGCGCGAACGTCTTCTCGAGCGCGAGCACGATGAGCGTCACGAGCGCGCCGAGCGCGAGCAGATGGGTGTGCACCAGCGCGAGCTGCCCGCTCACTCCATCGGGAAAGCCCTGCGCCTTCGTGAACTCCCGGTAGAACAGCCCCGCCACCAGACCCAGCGCGATCCAGACCACGGCGGCGACGAAGAGCTGGGTGAGGGCGCGTCGCTGTGCGGGCGCGGAGGAGGACGGAGTGGCGATGTCGGCAGAAGCGGTCATGATCTCAGCCTGCGCGCATCCACCCTGTGGCGCATCCATCGAACGAACGAGGCGCCGCACTGGGCAGAGTCCCCGCCTGCACGGGAGAATCGGAGCATGAGCAGCGCATCCGGATCCGCCCGTCAGCGGATGCTGCGCGGTGCGCGGTTCGCCCTGCACCTGATCACGGTGGTGCTGGTCGTCGTCACCGCGGCGCGCGCGGGCATCGAGGGGGAGCTGCTGCCGGTTCTGCTCGCCGCAGCCGTATACCTCGCCTGGTACGGCGCCGGCGCGGGGTTCGCGCACAAGCGCGCCGCCGTCTGGTGGATGCTGGGGCTGCTCGCGATCTGGGTCGGGATGCTCGCCCTGTCCGCGGAGTTCGTCTGGCTGGCGTTCCCGCTCCTGCTGCTGGCCGGCCACGTGCTGCGCCTCCCCTGGTCCTTCGCGTTCATGGTCGTGGTT
>NZ_NCKN01000320.1 GCF_002257455.1 Microbacterium sp. 13-71-7 | reverse complement strand
CGACGACACGGTGATCTCGGCTCCGCCGGTCTCCGCGCCGGCCGTCGAAGCCACCGTCGTCCCGCCTCTCGAGGGAGGGCACACGCTCGATTTCCGTCCTGCGCGTGCTGCGGGGACGCTCTCGGACGGCGTCGAGGACGACGGCGGAGACCACGACGGCGCGACGATCTCGCTCGCCCAGGCCCGTGCACTGCGCGGGGCCGCCTCCGGCGACGACCCGGTCTTCGCGTCGATCCCGGCGGTTCCCGCGACCGAGACACCGGTCACGACTCCGCGGATCCGCGTGTCCACGGGGCAGGTCGTCGAGCTCGATCGCATCGTCGTGATCGGCCGCCGGCCGCGCTCCACCCGTTCCAGCGGCGCCACCCTCCCCCACCTGGTGGCGGTCGACAGCCCGCAGCAGGACATCTCGCGCAGCCATCTCGAGATCCGTCCCGAGTCGGATGCCGTGGTCGTGGTCGATCTGCACACCACCAACGGATCCACGCTGCTGCGCAGCGGCAGCGACCCGGTGCGACTGCACCCGGGCGAGCCCACGATCGTCGTCACCGGTGATGTGATCGATCTGGGCGACGGGGTGACCGTCGCGTTCGAGGATCTGCCATGAGCAGGCCGCCGTCTCCGCCGCCGCAGCTCGCGGGCTTCGACTTCGTCGAGCCACTGGGCACGGGCGGATTCGCCGACGTCTTCCTCTACGAGCAGCAGCAGCCGCGTCGCCGCGTCGCCGTGAAGGTGCTGCTCGCCGACCGCCTCGCCTCGGGCGCCGCGCAGGAGTTCGCCGACGAGGCGAACGTGATGGCGATGCTCTCCACGCATCCCGCGATCGTCACCATCTATCAGACCGGGGTCGCCGACGACGGCCGCCCGTACCTGGTGATGGAATACTGCCCGCGACCCAACCTGCAGCAGCGCGCGCGCAAGGAGGTGTTCAGCGTGGCCGAGGCGCTGCGCGTCGGCGTGCAGGTCGCCGGTGCGGTCGAGACCGCGCATCGCGCGGGGGTCCTGCACCGCGACATCAAGCCCGCGAACATCCTCGTCACGGCCTACAACCGTCCGGCGCTGACCGACTTCGGCATCGCCTCGACCACCGGGGCGGTCAGCGAGGCGGCGGGCATGTCCATCCCGTGGTCGCCGCCGGAATCCTTCGGGGACCCCCCGCAGAGCAGCGCCCGCAGCGACGTGTACGCGCTCGCCGCGACGCTCTACTCGCTGCTCACCGGGCGGAGCCCCTTCGAGAAGGTCGGCCAGCGCAACAGCGGCGCGGATCTGATCTCGCGGATCGAGGCGGAGCCGGTGCCGCCGCTCGGGCGCGCCGATGTCCCGGAGAGCCTCGTCCGCGCGCTCGAGCGCGGCATGGCGAAGAACCCGGCCGATCGATTCCCCTCCGCCGTGGCGTTCGCGCGCGCCCTGCAGAAGATCCAGATCGAGCTGTCGCATTCGGTGACGGCGATCGACATCGTGGACGATCACCAGGTCGAACCCGACCCGGATGAGGACGACGACGGTCTCACCCGGGTGCGCGAGGTCGTCAGCATCGACCCGAGCCCTTCGGCGACGCGACCGTCCGCGGCCACGCGTCCGGTGCAGGCGCCGACGGATCCGGCTCTGCCGGGCCCGCGGTTCGATCCGCCGGCGCCGACCGGATCCGACGTCGACGCGACCGTCGTCACGCCCCGCGCCGATGCGATGATCGAGGTGCCTCGCGCCCGGCCCGCGGACGACGACGCCACGCGCGTGCGCCCGGCGCAGGTCGTGGATCCCGAGCCGGCCGCCGCTGCGGTGTCCGCGGTGCCCGCCGCGCCGGCGACGCGCTCCGCCGATTCCGCGCCGGGTTTCGCGGCGACGTCGGCGTCCGCTCCTGCTCCGACCGAGCGACCGGCTCCGGCCGCCGTCGAACCCGAGCCCGCGCCTGCGGCGGCGCGCCCGCGTCGCGGGGCGCTGTGGGCGGTGCTGTCGGTCGTGGCGGTGCTCCTCCTCGCGGGCGGTTCGGTGCTCGCGGTGAACCTCCTCAACGCCCAGGGGCCGAAGCCGAAGCCGGAGTCCTCGGCGACCGCGGATCCGCAGGATCCTCTCGCCGACCTCGCCCCCGTGCCCAAGGACGTGACGGGCGCGGCGGACGGCGCGGGTGCCGTGCACTTCACCTGGACGAACCCGAGCGCCAAGGAGGGCGACGCCTATCTCGTGACGGTCTTCACCGCAGCGGGCGAAGGCACCCCGACGAACGTCGAGGCGCCGGAGATCACGGTCCCGGCGCAGCCGGGAGGGAAGACCTGCATCCAGGTCGTCCTGCGCCGGGCGAACGGCTCGGCATCGGCCGGAGCGAAGGGATGCACGCCGTGAGCACTGACGAGCAGCAGGGGAAGGCCGAGCCCATGGGGACCGGGCTCGCGGCCATGATGAGCGCCGAGCCGGCACCGGACGCCGTCGTCGAGGCCGACCCCTCGCCCTCCGAGCCGGCATCCGCCGATGAGCCGGTCACGGACGCCGTGGAGACATCGGCGATCGCGCTGGCGATGGCGGGGGATCCGGCCGAGCCGGAAGCCGAGGAGGCCGCGGGCTCCGACCAGGCGGCGGACTCGGAGTCGGCCGGCGGCGTGCCCCGGACGGACGGATCGGGGCCCGACGACCGGGGTGACATCGGATCCGTGGTCGCCGAAGAGCTCCCACCGCAGGACGACGAGATGGCCGCCGCCGACACGGCGCCGACGCCGACTCGCGTGACCGTCGAGTTCGCGGGGGAGTACTTCCCGATCGAGCCGGGCGGACGATTCCTGGTCGGGCGCGAGGGCGACCTGGCGATCGACGACAACCTGTTCCTGCACCGGCATTTCCTCGAGATCGCCGAGATCGGCGGACTGTGGTGGCTGGCCAACATCGGCAGCCGGCTGCAGGCGACGGTCACCGACGCCTCGGGGGGCGTGCAGGCGTGGCTGGCGCCCGGTGCGCGGCTGCCACTGGTCTTCGCGGTCACCTCGGTGATCTTCTCGGCCGGCCCCACGACCTACGAGTTCACGGTCCACTCCACGCAGCCGACGTTCCGAGGAACCCACCGGGACGATGAGGTGACGGGTGAATCGACCATCGGTGACGTGCCGCTGACGCTCAGTCAGAAGCAGCTGCTGCTCGCGCTCGCCGAACCGCTGCTGCGACGCGACGGCACCGGGATGAGCGCGATCCCCTCGAGCACGGAGGCGGCGGCGCGCCTGGGCTGGGCGGTCACGCGCTTCAACCGCAAACTCGACAACGTGTGCGAGAAGTTCGACCGCATCGGCGTTCCCGGCATGCGCGGCGGAGCGCGCGGATCCGCGGTGAACCGGCGTGCCCGCCTCGTGGAGCACGTGATCGCGTCGCGGCTGGTCGACCGGGCGGATCTGGTGCTCCTCGATGCCGTGAGCGCGGATGCGCCCGACGCCGACTGAGGACTCGCGATGGGGAGTTCTCCCCATCGCGAGCGCAGGGGACGTCGGCGTACTGTTTCGGAGGCGACGGTT
>NZ_NCKN01000029.1 GCF_002257455.1 Microbacterium sp. 13-71-7 | reverse complement strand
AGGCCGAGACCGTGCGCAAGATGATCGTCGCGATGTCCAAGGACATCCGCGTGCTGATCATCAAGCTCGCGGACCGCCTGCACAACGCTCGCACGTGGGGCTTCGTCCCGCCGGAGAAAGCGGCGAAGAAGGCCACCGAGACGCTCGAGATCTATGCGCCGCTCGCGCACCGCCTCGGAATCCAGGCGATCAAGTCGGAGCTCGAGGACCTGTCCTTCGCGGTGCTGCACCCGAAGATCTACGCCGAGATCGACAGCCTCATCAAGCAGCGCACCCCGCAGCGGGAGAAGTACATCCGCGAGGTCGTGGACGCGGTCGAGAGCGACCTGCGCGACCTGCGCGTGCGCGGCAAGGTCGCGGGTCGACCGAAGCAGCTGTACTCCGTGTACCAGAAGATGGTCGTGCGCGGACGCGAGTTCGACGACATCTACGACCTGATCGGGATCCGCGTGCTGGTCAGCACCGTCCGCGACTGCTACGCGGTGCTCGGCGCCATCCACGCCCGTTGGACGCCGCTGCCCGGCCGGTTCAAGGACTACATCGCCACCCCGAAGTTCAACCTCTACCAGTCGCTGCACACCACCGTGATCGGCCCCGGCGGCCGCACCGTGGAGATCCAGATCCGCACGCACGAGATGCACCAGCAGGCCGAGTTCGGCGTGGCGGCGCACTGGATGTACAAGGAGCGGATGAACGGCGGCGGCAAGGGGTCGACGGCCGACGCCGATATGACCTGGCTCGCGCACATCTCCGACTGGCAGGCGGAGACCGCCGACCCCAGCGAGTTCCTCGACTCGCTGCGGTTCGAGATCGGCGCGAAGGAGGTCTACGTCTTCACGCCCCAGGGCAGGGTCATCGGACTCCCGTCGGGGGCGACGCCCGTCGACTTCGCCTACGCCGTGCACACCGAGATCGGCCACCGCACGATGGGCGCCAAGGTCAACGGCCGCCTCGTGCCGCTGGAGACCGCGCTGAACAGCGGCGACGTGGTCGAGGTGTTCACCTCGAAGAACCCCGACGCCGGACCCAGCCAGGACTGGCTGACCTTCGTCAAGAGCACCCGTGCACGCAACAAGATCCGCGGATGGTTCACGAAGGAGCGCCGCGAGGAGGCGATCGAGCAGGGCAAGGAGGCCATCGCGCGCGCGATGCGCCGGCAGAACCTGCCGCTGCAGCGCCTGATGAACCAGGACTCCTTCGCCGAGGTCGCCCAGCAGCTGCGCTATGAGGACGTTTCGGCGCTGTACGCGGCGGTCGGCGAGGGCCACGTGTCCACGCAGTCCGTGCTGGAGAAGGTCACCGCCCTCATCTCCACGACCGAGGACACCTCGACCGGCGCGATCGACCTCCCCGCCCATGGGCGCAGCCGAGCCCCGCGCGAGGGAGACTCCGGAGTGCTGGTGCGCGGCGCCTCGGACATCCTCGTGAAGCTCGCGAAGTGCTGCACGCCGGTGCCGGGCGATGAGATCGTCGGGTTCGTGACGCGGGGGAGCGGCGTGTCCGTGCACCGCTCGGACTGCGTGAACGTCAAGGCGCTGTCGGTCGAGAAGGACCGCATGGTGGACGTCGAGTGGGCGCCGACCACGCGCAGCATCTTCCTGGTGCAGATCCAGGTCGAGGCGCTGGACCGTTCCGGCCTGCTGTCGGACGTCACGCGGGTGCTCAGCGAGCACCACGTGAACATCCTGTCCGCGACCGTGCAGACCACCAACGATCGTCTGGCCCTGAGCCGGTTCGTCTTCGAGATGGGCGACACCGTGCATCTGGATCGCGTGCTGAACGCGGTGCGCCGGATCGACGCCGTCTACGACGTCTACCGCGTCACCTCGTCCTGAGCGGCGGACGCGGCCAGGAAGGACGACGGATCCGCGTCATGCGCGGCGAGGAACCTCGTGATGCGGTGATGGCCCGGCCCGCGGCGCATGCCCGCAAGGCGCGCGGTCGCGCGTCCGACGAGAGCCGGATCCGCCTGCACGAGCAGCCGCGCCCACTCGTGCCGTTCAGGGAGCGTCACGGGCCAGCGCAGCAGATCGATGAGGGTGCGCTCCGGCGTCGTCACCGCGACCCCGCCGAGGCGCTGCAGGTCGGCGGGGCCCAGGATCGGGTCGTGCACGATGATCCGGCGCGTCGCGGGGGCGCGCAGCCGGCGGCCCGAGGCGCTCTGTATCTCGTGCGGCTCCGGGGCGGCGTCGCCCGCGCCGTGGATCCACGCGGCACTCATGCCGGCGAACGCCGCGCCGGGCATCCCCGGTATGAGCGGGATCAGCGAGGCGGCGCGCAGCACCGCGGTCTCCACGAGATCCGCGGGGGCGAAGGTCTCGCCGAGACCGACGACGTCGCCGTCCAGGCGCGCCGCGGTGAGCTCCGCGAGGGAGAGCCGATCTCCGGGGACGTGCAGGAAGGCGCCGCGCATGCCTTCAGTGTGGGGCAGACGCCACAGGGCGGGGATCCGAAGACCCCCGCCCTGTGGACAACTCCGACGACCGTCGGCGTGTGACGCCTGCTCAGCCGTCGAGCGCGTTCAGCCAGGCGCGCCGGGCCTCGAGCGCCTCGGTCGCCTCCTTGAGCGCCTTGGCGTTCCCGGACTTCTCTGCCGCGTCGCGCTCGGCCTCGAGCTTGGCGATTGCCTGCTGGAGCTGCTCGCTCATCGCGCCGGCGCGGGCCTTCGTCTCCGGGTTGTTGCGCTTCCAGTCGACGTCCTCGCGCGACTTGAGCTCCTGCTCGATGACGCGCAGGCGGTCGTCCAGCGCGCGCTCCTTCTCGCGCGGGAAGATCCGGCCGACCTCGTCCCACTGGCGCTGGATGCGGGTCAGCAGCGCCCGGGCCTTGGTGAGGTTCGGCTCGTCGGCGACGGCCTTGGCCTCCTCGAGCAGTGCGGTGCGCGCCTCGATGCGGGGAGCGGACTCGGCCTCGGTCGCCGCGGCCTGCTCGGCACGCGCCGAGTAGAGCGCGTCACCCGCCGCCTTGAACCGGGCCCACAGCGCGTCGTCGGCCTTGCGACCCGCGCGGCCGGCGGCCTTCCACTCGTCGAGCAGGCCGCGGTAGGCGGGGATCCCGTCGACGCCCTTGGGCGCCAGGGCCTCCGCGCGCTCGACCAGACGCGACTTGCGGTCGCGGGCGGCCTTGTGCGTCTCGTCGAGCTCGGCGTAGAACGCGCGGCGCTGGCGATCCACCGTGGCGCGCGCGTCGCGGAATCGCTTCCAGAGCTGGTTCGCGGCGCCCTTCGGCAGACGGGGGCCGTTCTGCTGGTGGTTCTGCCATGCGTCGAAGAGCGCGCCCATCTCCTCGGTGACCTTCTTCCACTGCACGGAGGAGAGGTCCTGCGCGGCGATGGCCTCCGAGCGCTCCACGAGGGCGGTGCGCTCGGCGATGGCCGCATCGACGGCGGCCTTGGCCTCGGCGGCCTCCGCGGCGGAGGCGTCGGCGAGGGAGCCGGTCAGCGCGTCGAGGCGGGCGCGCAGGTTCGCGAGATCGCCGACCGCGGCGGCGTCGGTGACCTCCGCGACGAGGTGCTGCGCCTGCTTGGCGAGATCCGTGGCGCCGGAGCCGCCGGCCTGTACGCGCTGCTCGAGCGTGTTCACCTTGAAGGCGAGGTCCTCGAACTTGCGCACGAAGTAGGCGAGCGCCTCCGCAGGGGTGCCGTCGGGGTACTGCCCGACCTCGCGCCACTCCTCACCCTCGCGCACCGACACGGTTCCGTCCTCGGTCACGCGTCCCCACTCGGCGGCGTCGCTCGTGCTCACGGGGGCCGGGGCGACGGGTGCGGCGGGCGCGGCCGGGCGGATCGCCGATGCCGGCGGACGCGGCATGGCCGGGGGCCGGGGCATCGCCGACGGACGCGGCGCGGGCGCGGGGGCGGCCGGCTTCTCCTCGGAGACCGGTGCCGACTCGGGCGCGGCCTCCTCGGCGGGGGCGTCCGCGACCTCGGCAGGCGCGACCGCCTCCTCAGCGGGGACGTCAGACTGCTCGGCGGGGGCGTCGGACGGCCCGGAAGGGGTCGAGGCCTGGGCGGCGCCGGGCTCCGCGGCCTCCGCCGCGTCGACCTCGGGCGCGTCGGCGACAGGCGTCGCGGCGTTCTCGATGTCGGGCTGCGAGGCGTCGGTCGGGTTTACGGGGGTGTGCTCTTCGGTGGACACGGTGAACTCCTTGCGCGGCGTGCCGCGGGAGGCGGAAAGGACAGGGCCAGCCTAGTACGCCGGACCGGCGCGCGAGAGGGGCGCGACTCAGCCGGCCGGGGTCTCCGTCGCCGTCGGCACGGGGGTGGGAGGGGTGCTCGGCTGGTCCGTCGGGCTGATGGTCGGGGAGGGGGACGGCGCAGGTGCGGTGGCGTCCGCATGCACGACCTGGCTCACGATGGCGGCGATCACGATGACGGCTCCGGCGACCACGGCGATGGTGTTGTCGCGCACCCTGCGCCGGACGCTCCTGGCATGCAGATCCTGGCGTGCGGCGTGCAGGCGGGCGCGCTCCTGCTGGACACGTGCGCGCTGGTCGCGGGCGTTCGTCGGGCGGCGAGCGGCCATGGATCCTCCCTGGATGTCGAGGACCGAGCCTATCGCGAGAGCCTCGGCCCTTCGCGCACGGCGAGCCGTCGACGTGCGGTGCGCGCCGCTCTGTCGGCGCACGCCGTTAGCCTTGACCGCATGACTCCTGCAGCTCCGCTGATGACCGGCCAGACGCCGCTCGCCGTGCGGATGCGACCGATCTCGCTGGACGAGGTCGCAGGGCAGCAGCATCTGCTGCGCCCCGGATCGCCGATCGTGACCCTCGCGGATCCGGCGGCGAAGACCGCGTCGAGCGTCTCGATGATCCTCTGGGGTCCTCCCGGGACGGGCAAGACCACCCTCGCGCAGGCCATCGCGCGTTCGTCGGGACGCCGCTTCGTGGAGCTCTCCGCGATCACGGCCGGCGTGAAGGACGTGCGCGAGGTCATGCAGGAGGCGCTGAACCAGCGCGACCTCTACGGCCAGTCGACGATCCTCTTCCTCGACGAGATCCACCGCTTCACCAAGGCGCAGCAGGACGCGCTGCTGCCTGGGGTCGAGAACGGCTGGGTGATCCTGATCGCCGCGACCACGGAGAACCCGTCGTTCTCGGTGATCTCCCCGCTGCTGTCCCGGTCGCTGCTGCTCACGCTGAAGCCCCTCACCGATGAAGACATCGGCATCCTGATCGACAGGGCCGTGGCGGATCCGCGGGGCCTCAACGGGCGCGCGGCCCTGGACGACTCGGCCCGTGCGGCGCTCATCCGGCTCGCCTCGGGCGACGCGCGAAGGGCGCTCACCGGCCTCGAGGCCGCCGCGGCCGTCGCGGCCTCGCCGGACCGCCTGACCGAGGACGAGACGCCGACGGTCACGGACGACGACGTCGCGCAGGCGGTGGATCGCGCGCTGCTGCGCTACGACCGCCAGGGCGACGAGCACTACGACGTCATCAGCGCGTTCATCAAGTCGATCCGCGGCTCCGACGTCGACGCGGCCGTGCACTACCTGGCCCGGATGATCGAGGCGGGGGAGGATCCGCGCTTCATCGCGCGAAGGCTCGTGATCTCGGCATCGGAGGACATCGGCCTCGCCGACCCGCAGGCGCTCGTGATCGCCGTCGCGGCGGCCGACGCCGTCGCCTTCATCGGCATGCCGGAGGGGCGGATCCCGCTCGCCGAGGCGACCGTCTACCTCGCGACGACCGCGAAATCCAATGCCGCCTATCTGGCGATCGACGCGGCGATCGCCGACGTCCGCGCAGGCGGGTTCGGGCGGGTGCCCGTGCATCTGCGCGACGCGCACTATCCCGGTGCCAAGCGCCTCGGGCACGGCAAGGGCTATCGCTATCCGCACGACAACGACGCGGGGATCGTCCCGCAGCAGTATCTCCCGGACGAGTTGCAGGGGCGCCGCTACTATCAGCCCAAGGCGCTCGGTGGAGAGCGCGAGGTCCAGGCACGCCTGGAGCGCATCAGGAGGATCCTGGGGGAGGGGTAGACCACCGTGGCACGAGCCGTCCCGAGGATCCCGCCCGACCGCGACCTCTCGATCGACTTCGTGCGTGCGATCTGCCTGCCCGTCGTGGTGCTGCTGCATGCGCTGCAGATGGGCATCGCGGGCGATCCGCTTCGCGCCTTCAACGCCCTCGCGGAGTGGAAGCCGCTGACGGCGATCACCTGGGTCGGCATGATCATGCCGACGTTCTTCATCGCCGGCGGCTTCGCGGGGATCACCACGTGGCGGCGCGTGCACGGCGCCGGCGGGACGGCGGCCGAGTACATCCGCGCCAGGATGCTGCGTCTCGCGCGCCCGGTGCTGTTCGCGATGCTCGGCGTGCTGGGGGCGATGGGCGTCCTCGCGCTCAGCGGAGCGGATCCGGAGTTCCTGCGGACCTTCGCGTTCCGCCTGGCCGAGCCGCTCTGGTTCATCGCGGTCTATGCGATCTGCACCTCGTTCGTTCCGCTGATGGCGGCGCTGCACCGCCGTGCCGCCTGGGCGACGTACTTCACGCTCGCCGCCCTCGCGGTGGCGGTCGACCTGGTGGACCGGTACCTGCATGCGCCCGTCGGCGCGCTGAACTGGCTGTTCGTGTGGCTGTTCGTGCAGCAGCTCGGCTTCGGGGTGCGGGATCAGTGGTACTCGCGCCGTCCGCGCTGGCTGCTGCTCGTGCTCGCCCTGGCCGCCTACGCCCTCATGGCCGTCGCCGTGCTCGGCATGGGATACGACCCGGACATGATCGCGAACCTTAACCCGCCGACCGTGCTTCTGCTGCTGCTCGGTCTCGCCCAGGTGTACCTGTTCACGCTGCTGCAGCCCGCGATCCGCGCGGCGATGCGTCGGCGCCCCGTGCTGGTCGGGATCGGCGCACTCGGCATGTTCGGGATGGTCATCTACCTGTGGCACACGGTGGCGATGGCCGTCGTGGTCGGAGTGCAGCTCGCGCTCGGACTGCCCTTCCCTCCTGTCCTCACGACGGCGTGGTGGGTCACGCGGATCCCGTGGGTGCTCGCGATCGTCGCCGTGCTCGCGGTGCTCTGCCTCATCGTGCCGCGTCTGGAACGGCTCTGGCCGGACGAGCGCTCCCGGCGCATGCCCCTGTGGGCGGCGCTCGTGTGCGCCGCCGCACTCGTCGCGAGTGTCGGCTGGGTGCTCACCCAGGGGTATCTCACGCCCGGAACGGGGGCGGCGATCATCCTGCTCGCCGCGGCGATCGCGTGGCTCACGGCCGGCGGACCCGCAGGCGGCGTTCCGCGTGATGCGGCGCCGGGGCGCTCCGACCGCACCGAGACGGGCGCTCAGGCCTGATCTGATAGCATGGACCGGCTCGAAACCGTGTTTTCGGGCATCTCTCCACTCCTGCAACACCCTCTCGTCCGCCCCGGCGTGCGCTCGTGAGGGGCGGAATCGAGACGATACGTCCGCGAGCCGTGACCGACACGGCCGCGTATCGAAAGGAACGCTTCGTGGTTACGAAGTCCCAGGACCGCCGCAAGGTGCGTCTGTCGCGCGCCCTCGGCGTCGCACTCACCCCGAAGGCCGCCCGCTACCTCGAGAAGCGTCCCTACGCTCCGGGTGAGCACGGCCGCACCAAGCGCAAGGCCGACAGCGACTACGCCGTTCGTCTGCGCGAGAAGCAGCGTCTTCGCGAGCAGTACGGCATCCGCGAGAAGCAGCTGGTCATCCAGTTCAACGAGGCCCGTCGCAAGGACGGTCTGACCGGTGAGAACCTCGTCGAGCAGCTCGAGATGCGTCTGGACGCGCTCGTCGTCCGCGCCGGTTTCGCGCGTACCACCGCGCAGGCCCGTCAGCTCGTCGTGCACCGTCACATCCTCGTCGACGGCCAGCTCGTCGACCGCCCGTCCTTCCGCGTGAAGCCGGGTCAGCTCATCCACGTCAAGCCCAAGAGCGAGGGCCTCGAGCCCTTCCAGGTGGCGGCTGCCGGCGGTCACGCCGAGGTGCTGCCCCCGGTTCCGGGCTACCTCGAGGTCGAGCTCGACAAGCTGGAGGCCCGTCTGGTCCGTCGTCCGAAGCGCGCAGAGGTCCCCGT
Organism: Microbacterium sp. 13-71-7; assembly: GCF_002257455.1. Lineage (GTDB taxonomy): Bacteria > Actinomycetota > Actinomycetes > Actinomycetales > Microbacteriaceae > Microbacterium. The sequence continues at coordinate 18,159 of NZ_NCKN01000029.1, read as the reverse complement.
GACCTGTGACGTGCAGCTGGTCGTCGAGTACTACGCCGCGCGCTGAGTCCAGCGACTCTGTTCTCGGAGTTCAGCGAACTCCGAGAACACGCCGAGGAGGCGTCGGGGGTATCCCCGGCGCCTCCTTCGCGTTTGCGCATACGATGGAGACCGTTGTGACGTGCGACCCGAACCGGAGGTGGTGACATGAAGACCCTGCTGTGGTTCCTCATCGGCGTGATCGGCGGCTTCGTCGCCGCGCACTTCCTGAACAAGGATCCGCGCGGACACGACGTGCTGACGGCCGTCGACGACCGGATCAACGAGTTCACCGGGATCCTCGCCGACGCGTTCCACGCGCAGGAGGCCCGCCTCACTCAGGACGGTCCCGCGCACTGACGCGGATCCGCTCCCACCCGATTCCGCGCTTCGGCGCGCCCTGACAGCAAGGACCCCTCGACGAGCATGAAGACCGCGGAGATCGCGCAGCGCTACCTGAGCTACTTCGAGAAGAACGATCACCTCATCGTGCCCTCGGCGTCGCTGGTCAGCGACGACCCCTCGCTGCTGTTCACCGTGGCCGGCATGGTGCCGATGATCCCGTACCTCACGGGCGTGGTCCCCGCTCCGCATCCGCGCATCGCCGACCTGCAGAAGTGCATCCGCACCAACGACATCGAAGAGGTCGGACGCACGGCGCGGCACGGCACCTTCTTCCAGATGCTCGGCAACTGGTCGTTCGGGGACTACTTCAAGGAAGGCGCGATCCGCTACGCCTGGGAGCTGCTGACCTCCTCGGAGAGCGATGGCGGACTCGGCTTCGACGAGAAGGATCTCTGGGTCACGGTCTTCGAGACGGACGACGAGGCCGAGGCCATCTGGCGCGACGTGATCGGGCTGAAGCCGGAGCGCATCCAGCGACTCGGCCGCGCGGACAACTACTGGAACACCGGCCAGCCCGGCCCCGGCGGACCCGACAGCGAGATCTTCTTCGACCGCGGTCCGGCCTACGGGCAGGACGGGGGACCGGCCGCCGACGACAACCGGTTCCTGGAGATCTGGAACCTCGTGTTCATGCAGGATTTCATCGACAACATCCGCGGAAAGACCGAGTTCGACATCGTGGGCGAGCTCCCGATGAAGAACATCGACACCGGCATGGGCCTCGAGCGCGTCGCCTTCCTCAAGCAGGGCGTCGAGAACATGTACGAGACCGATCAGGTGCGCCCGGTGCTGGACCGCGCAGTCGAGCTGTCCGGACTCCGGTACGGCGCCGAGCACGCCGACGACGTCCGCTTCCGAGTGGTCGCGGACCACGTGCGCTCTTCGCTCATGCTGCTCTCCGACGGTGTGCGCCCCTCGAACGAGGGCCGCGGCTACATCCTGCGCCGGCTGATGCGGCGCACCGTGCGGTCGATGCGCCTTCTCGGCGTCGACGAGCCCGTCTTCCCCGAACTGTTCGCCGCGTCCAAGGACGCGATGAAGACCGCCTATCCGATCCTCGAGCAGGACTGGGCGCAGCTCTCCGCGGCCGCGAACGCGGAGGAGGAGACCTTCCGTCGCACCCTGGACGCCGGATCGACCATCCTCGACCTGGCTCTGGCCGACACGAAGAAGTCCGGCTCGGAGACCTTGAAGGGCTCCGAGGCGTTCCTGCTCCACGACACCTACGGCTTCCCGATCGATCTCACGCTCGAGATCGCCGAGGAGGCAGGGCTGAACGTCGACCGCGCCGCTTTCGACTCCCTGATGCAGGAGCAGCGCTCCCGCGCCAAGGCCGATGCGCGCAACCGCAAGCGCCAGATCGCCGACGTCTCCGTGTACGGCGACCTGCGCGCGAAGGGCGAGACCGCGTTCCTCGGCTACGACGAGCTCGAGACGAGCTCGACCGTCCTCGGGATCCTCGTCGACGGCCGGCCCGTCCGCAGCGCCGCCGAGGGCCAGGTGGCCGAGGTCGTCCTCGCCGAGACCACGCTCTACGCCGAATCGGGCGGCCAGGTCGCCGACAAGGGCGTCATCACCGGCCCGGGCTACGCGCTCGAGGTGCTGGACGTGCAGCGTCCCGTCCCCGGCCTCATCAGCCACACGGTCGAGGTGACCACCGGCGTGGTCTCGATCGACGCCCCGGCGACCACGACCGTGGACGCGGCCAACCGCCGTGCCGCGCGTCAGGCGCATTCCGCCACGCACCTCGTGCACGCGGCCCTGCGCGACACGCTCGGCAAGACCGCGACCCAGGCCGGATCCCTGAACCGCGCCGGCTACCTGCGCTTCGACTTCTCCTGGGGTCAGGCGCTGTCCGGCGACACGAAGACCGAGATCGAGGAGATCGCGAACCGCGCCGTGCAGGACGGCCTCGAGGTCACCACGCGGATCATGTCGCTCGACGACGCGAAGGCTGCGGGCGCGATGGCGCTGTTCGGCGAGAAGTACGGCTCGACCGTGCGCATGGTGGACATCGGCGGCCCCTGGTCGCGCGAGCTGTGCGCAGGAACGCACGTGTCCTCGAGCGCCGAGATCGGCCTGATCAACCTCGTCGGCGAGTCCTCCGTCGGCGCATCGAACCGTCGCGTCGAGGCTCTCGTCGGCGCGGATGCGTTCCGCGAGTTCGCCGCCGAGCGCGCCCTCGTCTCCCAGCTCACCTCGGCACTCAAGACGCCGCGCGACCAGCTCACCGAGCGCGTGTCCGACCTGGCCGCCCAGCTCAAGGCGGCCGAGAAGCGGATCGCCCAGTTCGAGGCCGCCGAGCGCGCCGGGCGGGTCCCCGCGATCGCGCAGACCTCGACGTCCCTGGGCGCACTGCAGTTCGTGGCGCACGACCTCGGCGAGGTCGGCGGGGCGGACGAGGTGCGCGAGATCGCGACCGGCGTGCGCGACACGTTCGGTTCCGCGGCCGCGGTCGCGGCGATCTCCGGGATCGCGAACGGCCGGCCGATGGTGGTCATCGCGACCAACGACTCCGCCCGCGCGCAGGGCGCGAAGGCCGGGGCTCTGGCCAAGATCGCCGCTGGCGTGCTCGGCGGCGGCGGAGGCGGTCGCGACGACGTCGCGCAGGGCGGCGGATCCGATGCGGCGGCGCTGCCTGCGGCGTTCTCCGCGATCGAGCAGGAGCTGCGTCGCGCGTGACCGGGTTCCGACGGGGCGTACGGCTCGGCATCGATGTGGGCCGCGCCAGGATCGGCGTGGCCCGGTGCGATCCCGACGGCCTGCTCGCCGTCCCGGTCGAGACCGTGCCGCGCGGTGACACGGCCGTCGCTCGGATCGCCGAGCTCGCAGGCGAGTACGAGCCGCTCGAGCTCGTCGTCGGCCTGCCGATCAACCTCCGCGGCGAGGACACCGCCTCGACCGCAGACGCCCGCGAGTTCGCGGAGGCTCTCGCCCGCGCCTGCGGGATCCCCGTGCGCCTGATCGACGAGCGGCTGAGCACGGTCTCCGCGCACCAGGCGCTGCGCGCCTCCGGACGCACACAGCGCAACTCCCGCGGGGTCGTGGATCAGGCTGCCGCCGTCGTGCTGCTGCAGCACGCGATCGACACCGAGAAGAACACCGGTGCCCCGGCCGGTGCGGCCCTGATTCTCGATGAGGAGAACATCTGACATGTCCGACCGATCGCCGTCGGCCGCCACGCCGGAGAACGACCCCGTCTCGCCCGACCTCTTCGGTGCGCTGCCGGATCCGCAGGTGCAGGCCCCTCGCCCTGCCGAGCAGCCCGCGGTCCCGGGGTCGCGTCGCGCGGCCCGCGCGTCCGCCGCCTCGTCCCCCGCATCGTCGGCATCGCCGTCGGACGAGGGCGCCGCCGCCCCCGCGGAGCACCACGATCCGTTCCACTCGACGCTCGAGGCCCTGTTCCACCACGAGACCGAGCCGCCGACCGCACCGAAGCGGAAGAAGCGCCGCGGCTGCCTGATCGCGCTGCTCGTCGTCTTCGTGCTCGTCGCCGGCGCCGCGGGTGGCGGACTGTGGGTGTGGAACGCCTACGGCGACAAGATCAGCGAGGTCATGGGCTGGGGGCCCTCCAAGGACTTCGAGGCGGGTCAGGCCACCGGCAACGCGCTCGTGACCATCAAGAAGGGCGATGGCGGGCAGCAGATCTCCCGGGCCCTGTACGACGCGGGGGTGACGAAGACCTCCGGCGTCTTCTACGACATGCTGGTCAAGGAGAACATCGCGACCACGTTCTACCCCGGCGTCTACAAGCTCGAGTTGAAGATGACGGCTGCTGCCGCGCTCAAGGCCCTCAACGACCCGAAGAACAAGATGCAGAACTCCGCGGTGATCCCGGAGGGGCTCTCGGTCGCCGAGACCATCTCGCGCATCGCGCAGAGCGTGGACGTGCCGCTCGCGGACCTCCAGGCCGCGGTGAAGAACCCCGCGGACTACGGCGTGAACGCGCCGTCGCTCGAGGGCTGGCTGTTCCCGGCGCTCTACGAGTTCCCGCCGGGGGCGACCGCGAAGGACGTGGTCTCGACGCTCGTGCAGCGCACCAGGGAGTCGCTCAGCGCCGCCGGAGTCCCGTCCGCGGACGAGCAGCGCGTGCTCACGATCGCGTCGATCATCCAGCGCGAGGCGCGCGCGGAGGGCGACTTCTACAAGGTCTCCCGCGTGATCCAGAATCGTCTGGATCAGGGGATGAAGCTGCAGATGGACTCGACCGCGCAATACGGCTACGGCGAGCTGCACAGCGGATCCGCCAGCACCTCGGATGCGGCGCAGACGGATGACAACCCGTGGAACACCTACGTGATCGACGGGCTTCCGAAGACGCCGATCGCGAACCCCGGTGACAAGGCGATCGACGCCGCGATGCACCCGGCCGCAGGATCCTGGCTGTACTTCGTGACCGTCAACATGGACACCGGCGAGACCGTCTTCAGCAACACGTACGAGGAGCACCAGAAGTACGTGGCGCAGATGCAGGAGTGGTGCAAGGCGCACCCGGACTCGGGCTGCTGACATGCCCGTCGTCGGCCCCGCGGGATCGCGTCTGGCGGTCTGGGGCGATCCGATCGATCACAGCCGCTCGCCGGATCTGCACGGCGCCGCCTACCGCCTGCTCGGCCTGGACTGGGAGTACGGCCGCCGCCGGGTGGACGAGGCCGGATTCGACGCCGCGCTGGACGCACTGGATGCCACCTGGCGCGGGCTCTCGCTCACGATGCCGCTGAAGGAGCGCGCGCACGCGCGCGCCGACCGGCTCGACGAGGACGCGCTGCTCACCGGTGCGGTGAACACGCTGCTGCTCGGCGAGGAGGTCCGCGGGTTCAACACGGACGTCGGCGGGCTGACGTCCGCCCTCGTGGCCGGCGGCCTCGGTGCGGCGGGCACGGCGCGCGTGCTCGGCGGCGGGGCGACGGCGCGGTCCGCGCTGGTGTCGCTGCGGCGCCTCGGTGTCGGTGTGGTCGAGCTCAGCACACGGCGCGCGGAACAGGCCGCAGAGCTGGCCGGATTCGCGGACCGGATCGGACTGCGGGCGACCACGGCGGAACTCGGATCCGAGGCGGTCCGGTCGGCCGTCGATCTGACGATCTCGACCCTTCCCGGCACCGCGGTGCTTCCGGACGGCGTCATGTCGGCGCTGGCGGGCCGCGGGGGTGCGCTGTTCTCCGCCGCCTACGCGCCCTGGCCCACGCCGCTCGTCCTGGCGTGGACCGACGCTCCCGTCCTGAGCGGACTCGAGATGCTCCTGCACCAGGCGGTGCGGCAGATCCGCATCTTCCTGCACGGGGACGCCGAGCAGGAGCTCCCCGATGAGCCCGGCGTGCTCGAGGTCATGCGGGCGGCGCTGCGCTGAACGCGCGCAGGTCATGCGGGCGGGCGGGCCCCGAACGCATGGGAGACTAGGGGAATGCTCCGCGTGCTCACGGCCGGCGAATCGCACGGCCCCGAACTCATTGCCGTCATGGAGGGTCTGCCTGCGGGCGTCCCGCTGTCGCGTGAGGCGATCCAGTCCGATCTGCAGCGCCGCAAGCTCGGCTATGGGCGCGGATCGCGGATGAAGTTCGAGCAGGACGAACTGTCGATCTCCGGCGGAGTGCGCCACGGCTTCTCCCTCGGCAGCCCGATCGCGATGCGGATCGGCAACACCGAGTGGCCCAAGTGGGTCGAGGTGATGAGCGCAGATCCCGTCGAGCTCACCGACAAGTCCCGTGGACGCAGCGCGGCACTGACCCGCCCTCGTCCCGGCCACGCCGACCTCGTCGGCATGCAGAAGTACGGGTTCGACGAGGCCCGCCCGATCCTGGAGCGCGCGAGCGCCAGGGAGACCGCCGCCCGTGTCGCGCTCGGCGCCGTGGCCCGCGCCTTCCTGGGCGAGCTCGGCATCCGCCTGGTCAGCCACACCCTATCGATCGGGCCGGTGCAGGTGCCGGAGGGATCCGCGCTGCCGACGCCGGACGACGTCGAGACGCTGGACGCGGATCCGCTGCGCTGCTTCGACGCCGAGACGTCCGCGCGCATGGTCGACGAGGTCGACGCGGCGCGCAAGGACGGCGACACTCTCGGCGGCATCGTCGAGGTGCTGGCCTACGGACTCCCGCCGGGACTCGGCTCCCACGTGCACTGGGACCGCAGACTGGACGCGCGGCTCGCATACGCGCTCATGGGCATCCAGGCGATCAAGGGCGTCGAGGTGGGCGACGGATTCGAGACGACCCGCCGGCGCGGATCCGCGGCGCACGACGAGCTCTTCGCGACGGGCGACGGCATCAGCCGCGGCTCCGACCGTGCGGGCGGCACCGAGGGCGGAATGTCCACCGGGACCGTCCTGCGCGTGCGTGCCGGCATGAAGCCGATCGCCACCGTCCCGCACGCGCTGCGGACGGTCGACATCGCCTCGGGCGAGCAGGCCACCGCGCACCACCAGCGCTCCGACGTCTGCGCGGTGCCCGCCGCGGGCGTCGTCGCAGAGGCGATGGTCGCGATCGAGCTCGCGAACTCGGTGCTGGAGAAGTTCGGCGGCGACAACGTCGCAGAGACCCGTCGCAATCTCGAGGCGTACCTCGCCGCGATCCCGGAGGAGCTGCGCACGACGCCGGCCTCCGAGGCGGCGCTGATCCTGCACGATGAGCTCGGCTGAGGCGCAGGCGCCGGAGCTGCTGGTCCTCGTGGGTCCCATGGGGTCCGGCAAGACCAGCATCGGCCGCAGGGTCGCCAAGGCGACAGGGCTCCGCTTCGTCGACACGGACAAGGCGATCGTGCACGAGCACGGACCGATCCCGGCGATCTTCGCGGAGCACGGGGAGGCGCAGTTCCGTGCGTGGGAGCGCGAGGCGGTCGCCGAGGCGGTCGCCGCCGGCGGGGTGATCTCGCTGGGCGGGGGAGCGGTGCTCGCTCCGGAGACCAGGGCGCTGCTGCGCGCCGCGCCGGTCGTGCTGCTGACGGTCTCCCCGGAGGCGGTGGCGGCGCGGATCGCCGGTGACGGACGCCCCCTGCTGCACGGCGAGGAGGATCCGGTCCAGCGCTGGACCAGGATCTACGCCGAGCGGCGGGCGCTGTACGAAGAGGTCGCCGACGCGCACTTCGACACCTCACGGGTGCCGATGTCGCGGGTCGCCGAGCAGGTCGTGGAATGGATGAGAGGACGAGCATGAGCGCGGAGCACAACGACGGGGTCACGACGATCGCGGTGACGGGGAGCACCCCGTACGACATCAGCGTGGGACGGAACATCCTGGATCGCGTCTCCGCGGCGCTGGCGCCGAGCGTCCGCAAGGTGCTCGTCGTGCACCCGCCCACCCTCGCCGACCGCGCCGCGCAGCTCCGCGACCGCATCGTCGCCGACACCGCGAACGGTCCGCGCGAGGTGCTGCTCGCCGAGATCCCGGACGCCGAGCAGGGCAAGCGCATCGAGGTGGCGCAGTTCCTGTGGCAGATCATGGGCCAGGCGGACTTCACCCGCACCGACGCGGTCGTCGGCTACGGCGGCGGGGCGGTCACCGACCTCGCCGGCTTCGTCGCGGCGACCTGGCTGCGCGGCGTGCAGATCGTCCAGGTGCCGACCACCGTGCTCGGGCTGGTCGACGCGGCCGTGGGCGGCAAGACCGGCATCAACACGAACGAGGGCAAGAACCTCGTCGGCGCCTTCTGGGCGCCCCGCGCCGTGATCGGCGATCTCGACGAGCTCTCCAGCCTCACGCCGAACGAGGCGACCGCCGGCTTCGCGGAGGTCGTCAAGGCGGGGTTCATCTGGGCGCCCGAGATCCTCGACATCATCGAGGCGGATCCGGCCCGCGCCGTGGACCCGCTCACCCCGGAGTTCCGCCGGGCGGTCGAACTCGCGATCGGCATGAAGGCCGACGTCGTCTCGGAGGACTTCCGCGAAGCCGGTCAGCGCGAGATCCTCAACTACGGTCACACGCTCGGGCACGCGATCGAGCACGCCGAGCGCTATCGCTGGCGCCACGGCGCCGCGATCTCGGTGGGCATGCTGTTCGCGGCCGAGCTCTCCCGGCTGGCCGGGCGGCTCTCCGACGACGACGCCAACCGGCACCGCACGATCCTGGAGTCCCTGGGGCTCCCGACGTCGTACCGGGCCGGGGCGTGGCCGACCCTGCTGTCCACCATGCAGCGCGACAAGAAGAGCCGGGGCGGGATGCTGCGCTTCATCGTGCTGGACGGCATCGCCAAGCCGACCGTGCTGCAGGCCCCAGACGAGTCGCTGCTCTTCGCCGCCTATCAGGAGGTGGGCGAGTGAGCATCGAGGTGCGCCGCGTCCGCGCCACGGAGTGGACCGGTGTCCGTGACCTGCGCCTGCGGGCACTGCAGGATCCGGTCGCCGCGCTCGCGTTCCTCGACACCTTCGAGAACGCCTCGGCGCAGCCCGACGCGTTCTGGCAGCATCGCACCGCGAACGCGGCCGAGGGCGGTCCCAACGCGCAGTTCGTGGCGATCGCGGACGACGGCGAGTGGTTCGGGACGGCCACGGTGCTGCCCTCCGGGCTCGAGGGCCCGGAGTCCACCGCGCTCGTCGTCGGCGTCTACGTGGCCGAGGGGCATCGCGGAGCGGGGGCCATCGAGGCCCTCTTCGACGAGTGCGCGACCTGGTCCGCCGAACAGGGCGCCCACGGGCTCACGCTCGAGGTGCACGTGGACAATCACCGCGCCCAGGCGGCGTACGAGCGCTGTGGGTTCACGCGCACCGGGCAGATCACCGAGCTCGAGAACGGGCGCGAGTACGTGATGGTGCGCCCGCTCGTCCCCGACGCGCGCTGATACCGTGAGCACGTGACCACGCCGCGCCGCCTGCTCCTCGTCAACGGACCGAACCTGAATCTGCTCGGCCTGCGCGAACCGGGGATCTACGGATCCGCGACGCTCGCCGACGTCGAGCGGATCACGGCGGAGGCCGCAGGGGCGTACGGCTACGAGATCCGCGCGGTGCAGAGCAACCACGAGGGCGTGCTCCTGGACGCGATCCACGACGCGCGCGAGGACTGCGGCGGCATCGTGATCAACGCCGGGGCCTATACGCACACCTCGGTCGCCCTGCGCGACGCGCTCACCGGCGTCGCCCTGCCGTTCGCCGAGATCCACATCTCCGACGTGTACGCGCGGGAGGAGTTCCGGCACCATTCGTACCTCACGGACGTGGCCGCGGTGCATGTCGTGGGGGAGGGCGTGCAGGGATACGCGACCGCGACGCGCCGCCTGATCCTGCTGCTCGAGGGCCAGGCGGACGGCTGACCCGCGGCACCGCTCCGGCCGCTCTCACAGGCCGAACGGCGGGCATCCCGTAAGATTGAACGTCGGCCGCTCGGCCGCGAACCTCAGGAACGGACTTCTCAGACCCATGGCATCGACCGCAGACATCAAGAACGGCGTCGTCCTCTCCATCGACGGACAGCTCTGGAACGTCATCGAGTTCCAGCACGTCAAGCCCGGCAAGGGCGGCGCGTTCGTCCGCACGAAGCTCAAGAACGTCGTGAGCGGCAAGGTCGTCGACCGCACCTACAACGCGGGCGCCAAGATCGACATCGAGAACGTCGACCGCCGCGACTTCACCTACCTGTACACCGATGGCGACAACTACGTCTTCATGGACCAGGAGGACTACGACCAGATCAACGTGGCCGCCGCCACGGTCGGCGACGCGAAGAACTTCATGCTGGAGAACCAGCAGGTCCAGATCGCGCTGAACAACGGCAACCCGCTCTACATCGAGCTCCCCGCCTCCGTCGTGCTCGAGGTCACCTACACCGAGCCGGGCCTGCAGGGCGACCGCTCGTCGGCCGGCACCAAGCCCGCCACCCTCGAGACCGGGTACGAGATCCAGGTTCCGCTGTTCCTGGAGACCGGCACCAAGGTCAAGGTCGACACGCGCACCGGCGGCTACCTCGGCCGCATCAACGACTGACGCGTGGGCGCCCGGACCAAGGCGCGCAAGCGCGCCCTCGACATCCTCTTCTCCGCCGACGTGCGCGGTGACGACCTCGCGGTGACGCTCGCCGCCGAGGCCAAGCGCGCTTCCGCCGAGCCCGCCCGCGAGGCCTCCTGGCTCTATGCGCGCGAGATCGTCGACGGGATCATCGATCACCGCGACGAGATCGACGAGCAGATCACCACGCACAGCCGTGACTGGAAGCTCGACCGGATGCCGGCCGTGGACCGGGCGCTGCTGCGCATCGGCGTGTGGGAGATCCTCCGCAACGACGAGGTCCCGACGGCCGTCGCGATCGACGAGGCGGTGGAGCTCGCGAAGGAGTTCTCGACCGACGAGTCCGGCGCGTTCGTGCACGGAGTGCTCGCACGGGTCGCGCGCTCGGCCTGAACCGATCGTTCCGCGACCTCCCGTGCGGAGCGTGCCCGTCCTTCTCGGGGCGCAGGATCCCGGCTTCTGCCGCGATCCTGCGCCCCGAGCCGTAGCGGCACGCTCGGGAACGCGACCGGCGGTGTCCGTGGCCTGCACGAGGATGGATCATCATGACCTCCGCTGACGCCGACGACTGGCGCGTGCTGCTGCCGTCCACCCGGGCGAGCGGCGCCTCGCTGGCCCTCGGGGTCGAGCTCCGCCGGCGCGACCGCGCCGATGCCAGGCACTGGGCGTCGCGCCCCTTGCGCACGGCCACCGCGCGGGACCTGGTCAAGGATCCTGGCGAGCTGTTCCTCGCCGTCCGGCCGCTGCGGCGCAACGACGCGGGATCGGCGTGGGTGCAGTCCGACGCCGACTGGGACGCGGTCCGTCGAACCGGTACGCGCTACGACGCGACGCACTCGCGCTGGTTCGCGGACCTGCTGAGCATCTCCCGCGACTCGCTGCTGTCCGGCACCGCGGGGGACTGGCTGCTGCTGGACCCGGTCGCGTCGCCGCTGCTGTGGCCGCATCTGCAGTCGGCGTCCGCGGCCGGCATCGCCCTGGTCGCGACCGAGCGCAGCACTCGGCTGCAGTGGTCGGACGAGCTGCGGATCGTGGTGGACATCGCCGCCGACGGCGACGGCGGGCTCCTCCTGTCCGCCTCGGCGGACGCCGCGGGAGAGTCCTTCCCCGCCACCGCGACGCAGGCGGTGGGATCCGGAGGCGTGTACGCGCATCGCGTCGTCGGCAAGAGGATCGATCTCGTGCTCGGCCGGGTGTCGCTGACCGACGGCCTCAGGGCGCTCCTGTCCGCGCCTGCGGGGCTGTCCGTCGCGCCGGTCGACAGGAAGGCCTTCTTCCGGGACGGGTATCCGACGATCATGCGCGGGGCCGTCGTGCGCGCGGGACACGGGGTCGCGCTGCCGGCTCCGCCGAAGCCGGTGCCGCTTCTCGTCGTCGACTTCCGCCCCGACGACGTCGTGGCGTACCGGCTGCACTGGGACTACCCGGGGTACGCGCGCTTCCCGCTCGATGAGCGCGCGGCCGAGTCCGGGATCCGTGACGGGACCGCGGAAGGGCGGCTGCGTCCGTCCGTGTTCGCGGCCTGGACCGAGGTCACTGGATTGCCGCTCCTGCTCGCCGGCACGCTGCGCGACGCCGACGCCGCCGAGTTCGTCTCCCACCTGGTGCCGTCCCTCGAAGCGCGCGGCATCGTCACGGAGACGACCGGCACACCGCGCACCTACGCGGAGCTCACCGGCGACCCGGCGATCACCGTCAGCACGGTCGAGAGCACCGATCCCGACTGGTTCGAGCTCGGCATCCTGGTGCGCATCGACGGGCGCACCATCCCGTTCGAGCCGCTGTTCCGAGCGCTCGCCCTGCGTCAGGGCAAGCTCAAGCTCGTCGACAACACCTGGTTCTCGCTGCGCCACCCCGCCTTCGACCGGCTCAAGGAGCTTCTGGACGAGGCGGCGGAACTCGCCAAATGGGAGACCGGCCCGAGGATCGCGCGCACCCACCTGACGCTGTGGGAGGACTTCGAGGATCTCGCGGACGAGACCCTGCCGGCGCGGACCTGGCGGGCCGCCGTCGAGGGGCTCCGCGCGGATCCGAGCGCGGACCCGGTACCGGTCCCGGCCGCCGTCACCGCGGAGCTGCGCCCCTATCAGCGCGAGGGGTTCACGCGGCTGGCCCGGCTCTGGCAGCATCGCCTCGGCGGAATCCTCGCCGACGACATGGGCCTCGGCAAGACGCTGCAGCTGCTCACGCTCATCGCGCACGCGCGGGAGCGTCAGGGCGACGCCGCGCCATGGCTGGTCGTGGCGCCCACGTCGGTGCTCCCGGTCTGGCAGCGCGAGGCCGAGCGCTTCGCGCCGGGGCTGCGCGTCGCGGTCGCCGGCCGCACGCGCGACGCGCACGGCGTCGATCTCGCCGCCCACATCGGCGATGCGGACCTCGTGATCACCTCGTACACCGTGCTGCGCCTTGACGCGGAGGAGTTCGCGCGCCGGCCGTGGTCGGGCGTCGTGCTCGACGAGGCGCAGAACGTGAAGAACCCGGCGACCAAGCAGCATCAGGCCGTCGCGGCGCTCGACGTCCAGGCGGTCTACGCCGCGACCGGCACCCCGCTGGAGAACGGCCTGGGGGAGCTGTGGGCGCTGCTGAGCCTCACCTCGCCCGGCCTGTTCGCCTCGGCGCGGCGGTTCCGCGAGGACTTCATCCAGCCGATCGAGCAGGGCAAGGTGCCGGAGAACGCCGAGGGCGCCCCCTTCCGGCGCGCCCGCATCGACCTGCTGCGACGGCGGATCCGCCCGTTCCTGATCCGCCGGACCAAAGAGCTCGTCGCACGCGACCTCCCGGAGCGCCAGGAGCAGGTGCTGCGCGTCGAGCTCGGCCCCGCGCACCGGCACCGCTACGACACCGTGCTGCAGCGCGAACGGCAGAAGATCCTCGGACTCCTGCCGGACCTCGACCGGCAGCGCTTCATCGTGTTCCGCTCGCTCACCATGCTGCGCATGCTGAGCCTGTCGCCCGGACTGATCGAGCCCGACGATGCGGGCATCGCGTCCCGCAAGCTCGAGGAGCTCGTCGAGCGGCTGATCGAGCTGAGATCCGAGGGGCACAGAGCGCTCGTGTTCAGCCAGTTCACGTCGTTCCTGGGCCTCGCGGCCGAACGGCTCCGCCAGGCGGGGCTCCGCGTGTCGTACCTCGACGGTTCGACCAGGGACAGGGACCGCGTCGTGCAGGACTTCAGGGAGGGGGATCAGGACGCGTTCCTCCTCAGCCTCAAGGCCGGAGGCACGGGGCTCACGCTCACCGAGGCCGACTACGTGTTCCTGCTGGATCCCTGGTGGAACCCGGCGGCCGAGGCGCAGGCCGCCGATCGCGCGCACCGGATCGGGCAGCAGAACCGCGTCTTCGTGTACCGGATGATCTCCGAGGGCACGATCGAGGAGAAGGTGCTCGCGCTGCAGCAGCGCAAGGCGCGCCTGTTCTCGGCGGTGCTCGACGACGAGGATCTGTTCGCGCAGTCCCTGACCGCCGACGACATCCGGGAACTGCTCGGCTGAGTGCAGGGGTGGCGGTCGCGGCGCCGTCGGATCCGGTTATGCACGGGCCGTCTCCAGGCCCGACCGGGACGGCCCCGGTAGGATCGACAGGTCCACACAGGAGGAGAAACATGCGGATCACGGGACTCGGGCATGCCGGGATGTTCATCGAGACGGTCGGCGGGAACATCATCTGCGACCCCGTTCTCGGACCGTCGTTCTACGGATCCTGGTTCCCGTTCCCCGACAACCGCGGCCTCGACTGGGAGCGCCTCGGACGCGAGGCCGACTTCCTCTACGTGTCGCACCGGCACCGCGACCACTTCGACCCGCGGCTGCTCGAGCGCTACATCCGCAAGGACATCGAGGTGCTCCTGCCGGAGTACCCGACCGACGACCTGGAGAAGGACCTCCGCGCCCTCGGCTACGAGAACATCACCTACGCGCCGGCCGGCGAGACCATCGAGCGCGGTGCGCTCAAGATCATGATCACCCCGCTGCGCGCCCCCAGCGACGGCCCGATCGGCGACTCCTCGCTCAGCGTCGACGACGGCTCCGGCTCGGTGCTGAACCAGAACGACTCGCACCCGCTCGACCTGGAGCGGCTGCTCACGTTCGGCAAGCCCGACGCCTACTTCACCCAGGTGTCCGGTGCGATCTGGTGGCCCATGGTCTACGACCTGCCGCTCGACGCCAAGCAGAACTTCGCCCGCCTGAAGCGCGAGGCGCAGAACAAGCGCGCGATGTACTACATCGAGAAGGTCGACGCCCCGCACGTCTTCCCGATGGCGGGCCCGCCGATGTTCCTCCGCGACGAGCTCTTCGACTTCAACGGCACCGGTCGCAACGGGGAGTCGATCTTCACGGACCAGAAGCAGTTCCTCGCGCACATGAACGAGCTCGCCCCGCAGTACGACGGGCATCTCTTCGTGCCGGGCACCGTGGTGACGCTCGAGAACCGTGAGATCGCCTCGGTCGAGCAGACCCTCTACAGCGAGGACGAGCTGCGTCACGTCTTCGACGAGAAGTGGGACTACCTCGAGGAGCAGCGGGCCACCCGGCAGCAGGAGCTCCGCGACGAGGAGGCCCGTCGCTCGCCGATCCTTCCCCCGGAGGAGATGCTCGCGGCGATCAAGGAGTGGTGGGAGCCGCTGCTCAAGAAGTCCCGCACGATCCGGCTCGGCGTGGGCGGCAACGTCCGCTTCCGCATCGGCGAGCTCGACATGGTGGTCGACTTCCCGAAGGCCAAGGTGCGCGAATACGCGGGGGAGGAGTGCATCTACTGGTACACGATCCCCGCCGACCTCGTCTCGACCAACATCGCCGATCATGAGATCGACTGGTCGAACTCGATCTTCCTGTCCATGCAGTTCTCCGTCGGACGCAGCGGCAAGTTCAACGAGTTCCTCACGACCTTCCTCAAGTGCCTGTCCGTCGACCGGATCGAGTACGTCGAGAACTGGTACCAGGAGCAGACCGACCAGACCGAGGACGCCGAGGTCGGCGACTGGATCGTGCAGCGCCGCTGCCCGCACCTGCGCGCGGACCTGACCCGCACCGGATCCGTCGACGAGGAGGGCGTGCTCACCTGCAGCATGCACGACTGGAAGTGGGATCTGAAGACGGGCCGCTGCCTGTCCACGAGCGGTCATCCGATCCGGGCCAAGCAGATCGACCCCGTCACCGAGGCCGCGCTCAGCGAAGCGTCCTGACACGCGCGAGAAACCACATCCTGCACGAGACGTCGCGTGAGACGCGGGATTTCCCGCAGGAAGCGGTTTCTCGCACTCCTCGCCGCGGCGGGGACGGCCGTCCGGCGTCCTCGGCCCGGGATCCTCTCCGCTAGACTGGATCCGTCTTCAGAAGCAACCTTTAACACCGTCCCGTGAGGCGGAGAAGGGAGCCGGCAGATGAGCGCACGTATCGTGCTGCAGGAAGCCGACATCAGGCGCGCCTTGACGCGCATCGCCCACGAGATCCTCGAATCAAACCGGGGAGCGGAGGATCTGATCCTCCTGGGCATCCCCACCCGCGGTGTTCCGCTCGCCGAGCGCCTCGCGATGCTGATCACGGAGATCGCGCAGACCGCCGTCCCGGTCGGATCGCTCGACGTCACGCTCTTCCGCGATGACCTGGCCAAGCACCCCACGCGATCGCCGCACCGCACGCACATCCCCGCCGGGGGCATCGACGGGAAGACCGTCGTCCTGGTCGACGACGTGCTCTTCTCCGGCCGCAGCATCCGGGCCGCCCTCGATGCGCTGCAGTCCATCGGCCGCCCCGCCGTCGTGCGCCTCGCGATCCTCGTCGACCGCGGACACCGCGAGCTGCCGATCCGCCCCGACTTCGTCGGTAAGAACATCCCCTCGTCCCGCGCGGAGCGCGTCAACGTGCGCCTGCGCGAGGACGACGGCGAGGAATACGTCTCGATCGAGGGAGGCGACGAATGAGGCATCTGCTCGACACCAGGACGCTCGCCCGCGAGGACGCGATGCGCATCCTCGACATCGCCGAGGACATGGCGGACACGCAGTCGCGCGAGGTCAAGAAGCTGCCGACGCTGCGCGGCAAGACCGTGGTGAACCTCTTCTTCGAGGACTCCACGCGCACGCGCATCTCGTTCGAGGCCGCCGCCAAGCGGCTCTCCGCCGACGTGATCAACTTCGCCGCGAAGGGATCCAGCGTCTCCAAGGGCGAGAGCCTCAAGGACACCGCGCAGACCCTGGAGGCGATCGGCGCCGACGCCGTCGTGGTGCGCCACCCCGCCTCCGGCGCACCGCGGACCCTCGCCACGAGCGGCTGGATCTCGGCCGGTGTCGTGAACGCGGGCGACGGCACGCACGAGCACCCCACCCAGGGGCTGCTCGACGCCTTCACGATCCGCAAGCGCCGCTTCGGCGCGGACAGCCGCGGCCGCGACCTGAGCGGCGTGCGCGTCGTGATCGTCGGAGACGTGCTCCACTCCCGGGTGGCGCGCTCGAACGTGTGGCTGCTGTCGACGCTCGGCGCCGAGGTCACGCTGGTCACCCCGCCGACGCTGATCCCGCAGGACGTCACGGCCTGGCCCGCGCGAGTGCTCTACGACCTCGACGCGGCCCTGGCCGAGGAGCCGGACGCGGTCATGATGCTGCGGATCCAGCTCGAGCGCATGCACGCGGCCTTCTTCCCCTCCGAGCGCGAGTACACCCGCCGGTGGGGGCTGGACGCGGCGCGGCTGCGGCGGCTGCCCGACGATACGATCGTGATGCACCCCGGTCCGATGAACCGCGGACTGGAGATCTCCTCCGATGCCGCCGATTCGGCCCGCTCCACCGTGCTGGAGCAGGTCACGAACGGCGTGTCCGTGCGGATGGCGGTGCTGTACCTGCTGCTGGCCGGGGAGCGCCCCGAGCCGGACCGCGCGGGGACGGGTGCCGCGACCGAGGAGTTCGAGATGAATCGAGGAGACCGATGACCGAGAGCCTGCTTTTCCGAGGCGCGAAGATCCTCGGCGCCGATTCCGCGGACATCCTCGTCCAGGACGGGCGGATCGCCGAGGTCGGATCCGGCCTCTCGGCCGCCGGCGCCCGCGTGATAGACGCCGACGGCCTGGTCGCGCTGCCCGGCCTGGTCGACCTGCACACGCACCTGCGCGAGCCCGGATACGAGGCCAGCGAGACCGTCCTCTCCGGAACCCGCGCCGCGGCCGCAGGCGGCTTCACCGCCGTGTTCGCGATGCCCAACACCTCGCCCGTGGCCGACTCGGCGGGCGTGGTCGAGCAGGAGCTCGCCCTGGGCGAGGCCGCCGGCTACGCCACCGTCCAGCCGATCGGCGCGGTCACCGTCGGGCAGAAGGGCGAGCGGCTCGCCGAGCTCGGCGCGATGGCCTCCTCGCGGGCGAACGTCCGCGTCTTCAGCGACGACGGCTTCTGCGTGTGGGATCCGCTCATCATGCGCC
Organism: Microbacterium sp. 13-71-7; assembly: GCF_002257455.1. GTDB lineage: Bacteria > Actinomycetota > Actinomycetes > Actinomycetales > Microbacteriaceae > Microbacterium. The sequence goes on along the minus strand of NZ_NCKN01000029.1, from coordinate 401 downwards.
GCGCCCTCGAGTACGTGAAGGCCTTCGACGGCGTGATCGCGCAGCACGCGCAGGATCCGCGGCTCACCGAGGGCGCGCAGCTGAACGAGGGCGCCGTCTCCGCGGAACTCGGCCTCACCGGCTGGCCCGCGGTCGCCGAGGAGTCGATCATCGCGCGCGACATCCTGCTCGCCGAGCACGTCGGATCCCGGCTGCACGTCTGCCACCTCTCCACCGCGGGCTCGGTCGAGCTCATCCGCTGGGCGAAGAAGCGCGGTGTCGCCGTGACCGCCGAGGTCACGCCGCACCACCTGCTGCTGACCGACGAGCTGGCCCGCGGCTACGACGCGCGGTTCAAGGTCAACCCGCCTCTGCGCACCCAGGAGGACGTGCTCGCCGTGCGCGAGGGCCTGGCCGACGGC
>NZ_NCKN01000319.1 GCF_002257455.1 Microbacterium sp. 13-71-7 | reverse complement strand
GGTGCGCTGACGGGGACGACTCGAAGGTGGGGGTCAGTGACCGCAGGTGCAGGCGTCGCCGCCGCCGCAGCAGGCGGATCCGGCTGCGGATCCGGATCCGGTCGCGGCGTGCGCCTGCGACGACTCCGGCACGTCCATGCCCGGGTTCTGGTCGAGGAAGCCGTAGGGGCGGAATGCGAAGCCCGCGGTGTCGACGGGCATGATCGGCCAGTCCTCCGGGCGGGGGAAGTGCGTGAGCCCGAAGGTGTGCCAGAGCACGAGGTCGGCGCCCTCCGGGCCGTCCAGGGGCGCATCGCCCGCCGCGTACTCGGGCAGCCCTGATCCGCCCTGGTGCGCGTTCGGGTACCGCCCGGCGGGCCACAGCTCGCCCTCGCGGTGCGCGGTGGCCCACAGGTGCTTGGTCGCGAACGCGGCGCGCGCCGCGACGGAGGAGGCCGGATCCGCCATGAGCAGCGCGGTCGGCTGCGGCACGAGCTGGTAGGCGGTCGCGCGCCCCACCGCGTTCGTGCGCGAGGCGCTCTGCACCTCCCAGACCCGGGCGACCGAGGTGTCGGCCTCGCGCTGCGCGGCGGACTCGGATCCGAGCGGGGTCTCGGTCCAGCTGAACGCGTTGCCGAACGGGTTCTCCGGCCCCATCGGGACCCGCGCCGCATCCACCTCGACGAGGCGGTTGTCGGATCCGTCGACCGCGACGTCGAGCCGCGCACAGAACAGGTGCTGGTGCACCGGCGCGAACACGCCGGGAGCCAGCTCGGTGGCGTGGCGCTGCGGGACGCCCGGCTCGCCGGCGCCCACGAACACGATGCCGGTGGCCTTCGCGATGACCTCGATCGTGCCGTCCAGGCCGAAGTTCCAGTAGAAGCCGTAGTCGTAGTTGCCGATCGTAGAGAAGTACGAGACGACGAAGCGGCGGGCGCGGCGGACGTCCGAGCGACCCTCGAGGTTCGTGTGCTTCCAGAGGATCCCGGTGTCCTCCTCGTGCATGCAGATCACGTTCGGGATCCGCACCGGATGGCCGTGGTCGTCCGCGACGTAGCCGTCGAGATAGCGGATGACGCCCAGGCAGTCGCAGCCGAGCTCGAGGTGGTTCGCGTTCTTGCCGAGCAGGTACTCGCCGGCGTCGAAATAGCTGATCCAGAAGCGCCCCGGCGCGGTGTCGCCGTAGGGGACGACCATCTCGGGCACGCTCGCGCGGTGGAGCACGGGGCGCCCGTCGAACGTCACGTCGTGCAGCACGAGGCCCTCGCGCGCGTTGAAGCTCACCCGCATCGACCAGTTCTCCCACTCGACGAGGGATCCGGTCACGGCGAAGCTCGGTCCCTCGGGCTGGACGATCTCGATGGGCTTGAGGGAGGTGCGCGCCTCGCCCTGCACCTCGGGGTAGTAGTTGCCGTGGCCGGCGGGCACGGGGACGTCGCCGATGTCCTCGACGCGGATCACGCTGTTCGCGGTGAGGTCGATGTGCACGATGAGGCCCTCGACCGGGTGCGCCCAGGGGGAGTCGAGCTCGTCGTAGCGGAGGAACGTGAGGGAGCGGATCACGCGTCGCCCCACCTCGTCCGCGCGGCCGGTGTAGCCGGGGGCGAGCGGTCCGCAGAAGGCGAGGTCGATGTGCGCGGCGAGTCCGCGACGCTCCATCGCGGCACGCCATTCCGGGGAGGCCTTGGCGATCGCCTCGGCGCGCTCGTACTCCTCGAACAGGTACTGCGGCTGGCCGTACGGCGGGGCGTCGTTCGGCACGCGCTCGGCGCGCAGCACCTCGCCGCGCGTGATCGAGACGATGACCTCGGTCGCGACGCCCGTCGCGGTGTCGAGCAGGGTGGCGTCGACGCGGCGGTCGATCGGGGCGCCGGGAGCCCAGGCGGCGAGCTCGGAGCGGGTCGGCTCGTCGGGGAGCAGCATCGGCACGCGCACGGACTCGCCGAGCAGGCCCGCCGAGGAGAGGATCGCCCGCGCGGCCGCGATCTCGGGCCCGGTGAGCGGATCCAGCGGATGCGGCGTCGGGATGGCGTCGAGCGTGATCGGCTGCGGGGCGTGGTGGGGCATCGTCGACCTCTGCGGTTTAGTTGAGCGAACGCTCAAGAAACGGGTTGCGTCGATGATATGCCGCACAGGGCGCGGGCGCAATGGGTGTTCGCGGCGCGACGATCCGCACAGCGTGCGAGGATCCGCACACGGATCCGCCTGGATCGTGTGCCGATCGTCGCGGCGTGTGCGGATCGTGTCGCCGGATCGGCGCGAGCCCAGGGCGGTGCCGGTGAGCCCATCAGGTCGGTCAGGGCCGCCAGGGATCCAGGATCGCGGAGAAGACCCGCAGGTGCGCGGCGGGATCGGCGGGTTCGGCGACCTCGACGACCTGCTGCCCGTAGGTGATCGCGCGCAGGAGTGCGAGCACGTCGTCGAGCGGGGCGTCCGGGCGCAGCTCGCCGTCGGCGACGGCCTCCTCGAGCGCCTCGGAGGTCTCCTTGCGCCAGAGCGGGATGGTCGGCGCCGAGGCGTCCGCGGTGGGGGTGATCGAGGCGAGCCTGCCCCAGAAGCCCACCACGACGTGCGCCTCGGTGCGGGTCGTGGCGTCCACGGGCAGCACCTCGCGCATGATCGCCTCGAGTCGGACGAGTCCGCGCAGGCCCTCGGTCGCGGTGCGGATGCGGTCGTCGGTGCGGCGGGTGACCTCGGCCGCCGCGGCGCGGATCACGTCGTCGAAGCCGTCGAAGTAGTGCCACAGGGATCCGACCGCCACGCCCAGCTCGCGCGCCACGGCCCGGGAGCTGACGCCGTCGTGACCGTCCCGGGCCGCGACGGCGAGGAGCGCTGCGGCGATGTCGCGCCGGCGCGCGTCGTGGTCGACGACTCTGGGCATGCGTCCATCCTGGCGCACACCGGAGCCGTTCGCCGCGGATCCGATCCCTCCCCGGGGTATTGTTTTTGAGCGAGCGATCAAGAACACTGTTCGCATGCTCCATGCGGCGGCGTTGCTGCTGATGATCGGATCCGCGATCACGGCCGCTCTCTGCTGCCTCATCGCCGGCGGCGTCCTGCCGCGCGCGGTGCCGTGGCAGGCGCGGCAGAGCGCGGTCGTGATGGCGCTCGGCATGGTCGCCCTGTGCGCGGGCGACGGCGACGCCCGGATCCTGCTGCTGGTCGCGGTCGCCGGGATCGCGTCGGCGATGCTCGGCGTCGTGGGCACGCGGGGGCGCTCGCACGCGGACGCGTGCTTCCACCGCGCGCTCGGGTGCGTGGTGATGGCGGTGTGCGCCCTGGCGATGCTCGGTGCAGGTGCAGGTGCAGGTGCAGGTGCAGGCGCAGGCGCAGGCGCAGGGGCGCCCGCTCCGGTGTCCGCCGGGTTCGGCCACGCGGGGCACGGCGCCCTCGTGCCGATGTCACTCGCCGCGGTCATGGTGCCCCTCGGCGTCAGCCTGGCGCCGAAGTTGCAGCAGTCATTGCCCGGCGTGAAATGGCAGATTGTGTTTCTGTCCGTGGATCCCGAGCGGGATACGCCCAAGCGGATCAATGAGTAC
>NZ_NCKN01000028.1 GCF_002257455.1 Microbacterium sp. 13-71-7 | reverse complement strand
CCATCGCCGATTCCACATCGGGCATATCGCCGATCGCCTGGAGGAACGAGCTCCACGACTGGGGCTGGATCGTGCAGAACACGAGCGCGCTCACCCCGAGGCCGAGGCGCGTCGTGTCCACCTCCGCGGTGTAGCCGGTGATGATCCCGGCGCGGGTCAGGGACTCCACCCGGGAGTAGGCGCTGGCACGGGAGATCCCGACCTCCTGCGCGAGGGCGGCGATGGAGATCCGGCCGTTGCGGCGCATCGCTCGGAGGATGTCGTAAGCGATTTCGTCGATCACGGGCGCGGATCGTCCAGAGACGGAAGGCTGATCGTCGCTCATACTGGACATATTGCCGTAGTGACGGAAGCGTGACAATCGAATGATCGAATTCGAGCCGTTCAGTCGGATATAGTGCCGGAAAACCCGATCTGGTCGTCTGACCTGTCCATCTTCGAAGAGGAGGAAGCCGTGGCCCGTCCCTACCGTCACGTCGCCGCAGCACTCGTCGCCGCCGCCGCCATCGTGCTCGCCGGCTGTTCCGGCGGCAATTCCGCGAACAATTCCAGCAACAGCTCCTCCTCGGGCGGCACGCTCGTGGTCGACACCGCCTTCTCGCTCGAGACCGGTGACCCGGGCCGCAACTACGTGCCGACCGGCAACATGGTGCTGCAAGCGGTGTACGACACCCTGCTGACCTTCCAGGGCGCCGACTCCACCACGCCGAAGCCCGATCTCGCGACCATGAAGCAGAACGCGGATGCGACCGAGTTCACCTTCACGATCCAGGACGGCCGGAAGTTCTCCGACGGCAGCCCGGTCACCGCGGACGACGTCGTGTTCTCGCTGGACCGCGTCGCCGGGATCACCGACTCCAAGGCCAACTTCCTGATGACGGGGATCACGGTCGCGAAGGTCGACGACAAGACGGTGAAGCTGTCGACGAAGACCCCGTCGCTGCAGCTGCCCGCGATCGTCACCAACCCGTCGCTCGCGATCCTCAACTCGAAGCTCGTGCAGAAGAACGGCGGCACGACCGATGACAAGGACGGCGCGAAGACCTGGCTCGACGCGAACTCGGCGGGCTCCGGTCCGTACAAGCTGCAGTCGCTCGACCTCACCTCGCAGGTCGTGCTCGTGAAGAACGACAAGTACGACGGCGACGACAAGCCCGCCTACGACAAGATCGTCGTGCGCAACATCTCGCAGTCCTCGACGCAGCTGACCAACCTCAAGGGCGGCGACTCGAACGTGGCGGTCGATCTCTCCGGGGACCAGGTGAAGAACCTCGGCGACGGCTTCACGGTGAACTCGGCGCCCTCCGCCGAGACCCTGTTCCTCCTCATCAACCAGGACAAGAACGTCGGCGGCGCGACCGCGAACCCGAAGTTCGCGGAGGCGGTGCGCTACGCGCTCGACTACGACAAGCTGCTGGAGCTGGCCGGATCCGGATCCGTGCAGGCCACGGGCGTCATCCCGCCGATGTTCCCCGGCGCGAACAAGTCCGGTGTGAAGCAGGATCTCGAGAAGGCCAAGGCCGCCCTCGCCGCGTCCGGCTACACGGGCCAGGAGATCAAGCTGCAGTTCCCGAACGACAACCCCGTCGGCGGCGTGGAGTTCACCCCGGTCGCCGAGCGCGTCCAGGAGCAGCTCAAGGCCGCGGGCATCAACGCGAGCCTGGCCCCTGCCCCGTTCGCCACCGAGGTGCAGCCGTACGTCAAGGCCCAGGAGGCGTTCTCGCTCTGGTACTGGGGCCCCGACTACGCCGACACCTCCTCGTTCCTGCCGTTCGGCCCCGGCCAGAAGGTCGGCCTGCGCGCCGGCTGGGCCGCCGAGGCCGACTCCTCGATCGCCGACCTGGTGACCAAGGCGCAGAACGCGACCAGTGTGGACGCGCGCAACACGGCGTTCAGCGACTACGCGAAGGCGATGCAGGAGTCGGGCCCGTTCGTCCCGCTCATCGTCCCCGGCATCAACCTCGCCAGCTCGACGAAGGTGACCGGTCTCGAGTACAACGTGACCTGGACCCTCGACCTGCGGACGCTGCACCCCGCGAAGTGAGCCCTGCGGGGGCCGGAGCCGCGAGGTTCCGGCCCCCCCAGCACCACGCCCTCTCCGCCCCGTAGACCCGGAAGCCCCCTGTGTCCGAGACGAAAGCCATCGCCACCCGCACGTCGCGGAAGGCGCAGCACACGCTGCTGCGCTTCCTCGCCCGGCGGGCCGTGACGAGCGTGATCCTGCTGTTCGGGATCGTGCTGGTCACGTTCTCCCTCACCGTCATCGTGCCCGGCGACCCGGTGCGCGCCGCCCTCGGCGAGGGCGCGGCGTCGAACCCCGCCACGGTCGAAGCGTTCCGGCAGAAGTACGGACTGGATCAGCCGGTGTGGATCCGGTTCTTCCTCTACGTCGGCAACCTCCTGCGCGGTGACCTCGGCACCTCGCTGAAGTCGGGACAGCCGGTCTCCGCCGACCTCGCCAAGGCCGTGCCCGCGACCGCGGAGATCGCCTTCTACGCGATCATCATCAGCCTCGCCGTCGCGATCGTGCTCGGAACCCTCGCCGCCTACCGTCGCGGCAAGGCCACCGACCAGGTCGTGCGCGTGGTCACCCTGATCGGCCTCAGCATCCCCACCTTCTGGATGGCGATCCTCTGCTACCAGCTGTTCTTCATGAACCTGCACTGGGTGAGCGGATCCGGCCGGATCTCCCCCACGATCACCCCGCCGCCGCGCATCACCGGCTTCTACACGATCGACTACCTGCTCAACGGCGACTCGGTCGGATTCCTGGACGCGATCGGCCACCTGGCCCTGCCGGTGCTCGTGCTGAGCCTGTTCACGATCGCCACCCTCACCCGGTTCGTGCGCACCTCGGTGCTCGAGGTGCTCGACATGGACTACGCGAGGGCCGCCAGGGCGAAGGGCCTGAGCGGCCGTCGGGTCGTCGTCGGCTACGTGCTGCGAGGAGCGGCGCTGCCGATCCTCACCCTCGTCGGCATCGCGTTCGGCAGCCTGCTCTCCGGCACCGTGCTCGTCGAGGCGGTGTTCGCCTGGCCGGGCCTCGGCACCTACGCCTACAACGCGTCGAAGAACCTCGACCTGCTCGCCGTGACCGGCGTCGGTCTCGTGGTCGGCGTGATCTACCTCGTCATCAATCTCGTCGTCGACGTGCTCTACGGCGTCCTGGATCCGCGAGTGAGGCTGTCGTGAACCTCGTCATCCCCGAGAAGGTCGCCCCGAAGCGCCGTCGCCCCTGGCTGCCGCGCGCTTGGCGTACCCCGCTGGCCATCGTCGGCAGCGTGATCGCCCTGATGTGGATCGTGATCGCGATCCTCGCGCCGTGGATCGCCCCGCACGACCCGCTCGCACAGGACCTGCCGCGCCTCGCGGCGCCCAGCGCCGAGGCCATCATGGGCACCGACGTCAACGGCCGGGACATGTTCTCGCGCCTGCTCCTGGGAGCCCAGGCGACGATCCCACTCGCGCTCATGCTGGTCGTCTGCGCGATGATCGTCGGCACCGTCGTCGGTGCGGTCGCGGGCTATCTCGGCGGCTGGTTCGACGAGGTGCTCATGCGCATCACGGACATGGTGATGGCGTTCCCGACCGTGATCCTCGCCATGGTCATCGCCGCCTCCCTCGGCCCTTCGATCATGAACGCCGTGATCGCCGGCATCATCGTGGCCTGGCCGCCCTACGCCCGCATCACGCGGTCGCTCGTGCTCGGCCTCCGCACGCAGAACTACGTGATCGCGGGCCGCCTGCTGGGTTCGTCCCCGCTGCGCTCCCTCCTGCGGGACGTGCTGCCGAACATCGCCGGCCCTGTGCTGGTGCTCGCCTCGCTCGACATCGGCACCGCGATCCTGCTCCTGTCCGGGCTGTCGTTCCTCGGGCTCGGCGCGCAGCCGCCGACGCCGGAGTGGGGCACGATGATCGCCGCAGCCATGAACAACCCCTCGGCCTGGTGGCTGGGTCTGTTCCCCGGTATCGCGATCCTCAGCATCGTGATGGCCTTCAACTTCATCGGCGACTCGCTGCGCGACGCCCTCGACCCGCTCGCCGCCCGCGAGCGCGAGGCGGAGTCGCCCACCGCGGTCTCCGCGGCCGCATCGACCGGGGAGGTGGCACAGTGACCGCCGCACTCGCGATCCGCGATCTGCGCGTCGAGCTCGGCCAGAGCCGGCGCAACCGCACGGAGGTCGTGAAGGGCATCTCGCTCGACCTCGTCCCAGGACGGATCCAGGGCCTCGCCGGCGAATCCGGATCCGGCAAGAGCATGACCGCCATGGCGATCCTCGGGCTGCTGCCCGCGGGCGGCACGGCGTCGGGATCCATCGTCCTCGGCGGCGAGGGCAGGACGGACGTGCAGCTCGTCGGCATGACGGGCCGGGCCTACCGGGCCGTGCGCGGCAAGCGCATCGGCATGGTCTTCCAGGATCCCTCCGCGAGCCTGCATCCGCAGATCACGGTCGGATCCCAGCTCGCCGACGGCATCCGCACGCATCTCAGACTGTCCCGCGCCGACGCCAGGAAGCGGGCGTCGGAGCTGCTCGCGCTGGTGCGCGTGCCGAATCCCGAGGAAGCGCTGCAGAAGTATCCGCACCAGTTCTCCGGCGGTCAGCGGCAGCGCATCGCGATCGCGATCGCCCTGGCCTGCGAACCCGAGGTCCTGCTCGCCGACGAGCCCACCACCGCGCTCGACGTGACGGTGCAGGCGGGCATCCTGCACCTCCTGCGCGACCTCGCCATCGAGCGCGACCTCGCGGTGCTGCTGGTCACGCACGACCTCGGCGTGATGAGCGCGGTCGCCGACGAGGTCGCCGTGATGCGGGGAGGCCGGATCGTCGAGGCCGGATCCCGCCAGCAGGTCTTCCAGAACCCGCAGCATCCCTACACGCGCGAGCTGCTGGACGCGATGCCCGATGCGCAGGACTCCCTCGTGGATGCCCCCGCGGACGCCGGATCCGCTGCCGACCCGTCCGCCGATCCGTCCGCGGGCGGGACGACGGACGCCGATGATCCCGAGGAGACCCGATGAGCGATCAGAAGCCGGTCCTGCACGTCGACTCGCTCGTCGTCGAGTACGGCGGACGCGCCGCGTTCCGCGCCGTGGACGGCGTCTCCTTCGACATCGCCGCCGGGGAGGTGCTCGCGCTCGTCGGCGAGAGCGGCTGCGGGAAGTCGTCGACGGCGCGCGCCGTGATCGGCATGGAGAAGCCGCGCGCCGGCGAGGTGCTCTACCGGGACAGGCCCGTGCAGCCGCTCGGCATGCGCACGCGGCCGGCGGAGCTCACCGCGATCCAGATGGTGTTCCAGGATCCGAACTCCTCGCTGAACCCGCGGATCCGCGTGGCGCAGCAGATCGCGGAGGGATCCCGGGCCGCCCGCGCGCGGGGCGTCGACACCGAGGCCCCGTCGCACTGGCTGAAGGCGGTCGGCCTCTCTCCCGCCCTCGAGAACCGGTACCCGTACCAGCTCTCCGGTGGCCAGCGGCAGCGCGTCGCGATCGCCAGAGCGCTCGCTGCGAAGCCGGATCTCATCGTCGCCGATGAGCCGATCTCGGCACTGGACGCCTCCGCCCAGGCCTCGGTCGCGGGCATGATGCGTGAGCTCTGCGTCGCCTCGGGCGCGGCGATGCTGTTCATCTCGCACGATCTCTCCGTGGTGCGGCTCATGGCCGACCGCGTCGCCGTGATGTACCGCGGGCGGATCGTCGAATCGGGCGCGACCCCCGTGGTGTGGGCCAACCCGGTGCACCCGTACACGGCGGCGCTGCTCGACGCGATCCCCCACCCGGACGGCGAGGGCGTGCTGCCCGCCGCCCCGGCCTCGGAAGCGCCGTCGTCCTGGCGCGTCGAGATCCCCGAGGCGCTCGACCGCGTGCGCTGACCGCACCCCCAGACTTCCCGGTGCGGGCCTGCCCCCTGCGCCCGCACCGGGAAACCCATGGCGCCCCCATATCCGGTCCCTGCGCGAGAGGCGCAGCGACGAGAAGAAGGGCGCCGAGGTCACCGCCCCGCGGGCGTCAGCTCATGCGGGGTGGTGTTGAGGTTGACGCAGCCGTCGGCCGTGACCACGACGATGTCCTCGATGCGGGATCCCCACGCGCCGGGGAAGTAGATCCCCGGTTCGATGCTGAACGCCATGCCCTCTCGCAGCGTCAGCGCGTTGCCGGGTGCGATGTACGGCTCCTCGTGGGTCGTGACGCCGATGCCGTGTCCGGTGCGGTGCAGGAACGCCTCGGCGAGACCTTCCGCGGCCAGCACGTCGCGGGCGGCGGCGTCGATCTGTTCCGCGGTCGCACCGGGGCGCACCGCGTCGACGGCCGCCTGCTGGGCGCGCACGAGCACGGCGATCCGGCGCGCGACCTCCGGATCCGGCTCCCCGACCGAATAGGTGCGCGTGCTGTCGGAGTTGTACCCGGTCGGCACGGCGCCGCCGATGTCCACGACCACGATGTCGCCGTCCTGGATCACCCGGTCGGAGACCTCGTGGTGCGGATCCGCGCCATTCGGGCCGGACGCGACGATCACGAACTCGACCGTGCGATGCCCCTCCTCCACGATCGCGGCGGAGATGTCCGCCCCGACCTCGCGCTCGGTGCGGCCGGCGCGCAGCAGGCCGGGGACGCGTCGGTGCACCGCGTCGATCGCCGCACCGGCGCGGCGCAGCTCCGCGATCTCGGCGTCGTCCTTGATCATCCGGCCCTCGCGCAGCACGGGCGTGGCGAGCTCGGGGCGCAGTCCGAGGCGGTCGGCGAGCGGGATCACGTGCAGGGCCGGGAGCGCGTCGGAGACGCCGAGCCGCGCGGGGGCCTCGGGCATCGCGGCGGTGACGAGCGCGTAGGGATCCTGCCCGTCCACCCAGTCCGCCACGGTGAGTCCGAGCGTGCCGACGGCCGTGTCGCGCACTTTCGCGAGCTCCATGCGCGGGACGACGACGGTCGGATCCCCGGTCGCGGGGATCACGAGGGCGGTCAGCCGCTCGATCGTGTCCCCCTCGACGCCCGCGAGATAGGTCAGGTCGGGACCCGGCCCCACGACGATCGCGTCGAGACCCGCGTCAGCGGTCAGGGCGCGGGCGCGTTCGAGGCGGGCGGCGTACACGGAGGCGGGGAAAGGCGTGCTCACCCCTCCACGCTACGTCGCGCCGAGCGCGCTCCGCCAGGCCCGTGCCGGGACATATTCCGAGATCGAGATGAACCGCCGCATGCGCCAGGATCTCCCGCGCAATCGTCCGCCGCATCCGATCCCCCGCCCCTCCCGCCCAGACAATTCGCCTGACCGCGAGACTCCAACTGGGCGACGAGACTGCGGTTCTGAGGCGCATTCTCGTCGCCCAGTTGGAGTCTCGCGGAAATGGGAGAGGGGGGTCAGGTCAGGGTGATGCCGGACTGCTCGAGGCGGGTGCGGACGCGCTCGACGTCGTCGTCGCCGGGGAGTTCGCCGAGCACCTTCATCATGAGGACCTGCGCGTCGACGAGAGAGATCTCGGGATCCGCCCCGCTCTGCGCGGCCACGGCCTCGCAGACCTCCTGCACCTCGTCGTCGGTGAGGCGACGGCGCAGCAGCGCGAGGATCGGCACGCGGTCCTGGGCCGGGATCCCGTCCGGGTACCCCGCACCCAGCCAGCGCAGGGCCTGCGCGATCGGGTTCGCGTCCGATGGCGGGGCGGCGGCAGGACCCGCATCCGCCGCCTCGGCGAGGATCGTCCGGTCGTCGATGATCCGCTGCGCCTTGGTGCTCAGCGGCACTCCGCGGGCGGCGAGCAGGACCGCCACGCGGCGCACCTCGTCGCCGCCGGGATTCGCCGAGGTCACCTCGGCGATCGCCGCGCGGATCTGCGAGACCCGCACCGGATCCGTCTCCTGCCGGGCCAGCGCCGCGACCACCTCGGCGAGCTCCTCGGCGGTGAGCGTCCGCTGCAGCAGCGCCAGCAGCGGCGAGTAGTCCTTGGGCGGCACGCCCTCCGGATAGCCGGCACGCAGCCAGTCGAGCACGCGGGTGAGGACGTTGCCGTTCACTTGCCCGCTCCGAACAGCGAGATCCCGAAGTAGTGGTAGATGCTCAGCCGCGTGATGAACAGCACCCCGGTGAGCACCGCGGCGATCACGAGGGCGAACAGGATCCAGCCCGCCGCGGTCAGCAGAGGACGACGCGTTCCGGGAGCCTCGCCGTCGAGCTCCCCCGTGCCGGCGGACTGCAGCCGCATGCCGATCGCGAACAGGGCGGGCAGCCCCGCGCCGAACAGCAGGCCGACCAGCAGCACGCGGCCCGCGGAGAGGGCCATCTGCGCGATGTCGAAGTTCATCTCATCCGTCCTTCGGTTCAGGCCGCCGCGCCCTCGGGCACGACGGAGCCGTCCCACTCGGCGTTGACGTTGTTGTGGTCGACCTTCTGCCGGCGACTGCGCAGGTACAGGAGGGTCGCGGCCGCGAGCAGCAGCACGAACACCGTGATCGCGCCGGCGAGCCCGCCGATGCCGTGGGCGAGGAAGAAGCAGAGCGCGCCCACGACGCCGGCCGCCGGCATCGTGATGAGCCAGGCCGTGACCATCCGGCCCGCGATGCCCCAGCGCACCTGCGCGCCGGGGCGCCCGACGCCGGATCCGAGGATCGACCCCGTGGCGACGTGCGTGGTGGACAGCGCCATGCCCATCGAGCTGGACGTGAGGATGATCGCGGCGGAGGACGCCTCCGCGGCGAGGCCCTGCGGCGACTCGATCTCGACCAGGCCCTTGCCGAGGGTGCGGATGATGCGCCAGCCGCCGAGGTACGTGCCGAGCGCGATGGCGGCTCCGCAGGTCACGATGATCCAGATCGGCAGGCCTTCGTTCAGGATCTGGTCGCCGGTGAGCGTGCCGTGCGCGATGAGGGCGAGGGCGATCACGCCCATGGTCTTCTGCGCGTCGCCGGTGCCGTGCGCGAGCGAGACGAGCGACGCGGTGCCGATCTGACCCCAGCGGAAGCCGGCCTCGCGGTGCTTCGCGTGCACGGTCCGGGTGAGGCGGTAGACGAGCCAGGTGCCGACCGCCGCCACGATGCCCGCGATGAGCGGGGAGAGCACGGCGGGCACGATGATCTTCCCGACGATGCCGGCCCAGTTGACGGTCGCCGCTCCGGCGATGCCCGCACCGATGAGGCCGCCGAACAGGGCGTGCGAGGAGCTGGACGGCAGGCCCAGCAGCCAGGTGAGGAGGTTCCACAGGATGCCGCCGACGAGTCCGGCGAAGATGATGATCATGGCCGACTCGGGGCTCAGCCCCGGCACGAGGTCGCCGCTCGGGCCCTGGATGGTGAGCACGTCCTTCGTGATGGTCGCGGCGACCTCGACCGAGAGGAAGGCGCCGACCAGGTTCAGGATCGCGGAGAGCGCCACGGCGACCTTCGGCTTCAGCGCGCCGGTCGCGATCGAGGTGGCCATCGCGTTCCCGGTGTCGTGGAATCCGTTGGTGAAGTCGAAACCGAGTGCGGTCACGACCACCAGGATGAGGATCATCACTTCGGCGCTCATGGTCGTCAGCATCCCGCGTCCCGGCCGCGGGGACAGCCGGCGTCGTGTACTCGACGGCGAGAGTTCATCGGGCGTTAAGCGCCCGCGGAGGGAGCGATCGAGGGGCGCCTTCACCGTCCGCATAGCAGCCGGGCGTAGCCTCGCGGCGGCCGTACTGCAGATCGGAACCCGCCACGCCTCCCATCCCCGTCTTCCTCAGCACCTGGAGCCTGGATCCCACCGCGCTCGTGGTGCTGCTCGTCGCGGCCGGCCTCTACCTGGGCGGGGTGGTGGTGCTGCGCCGGAGGGGCCACCGCTGGCCGCTGTCTCTCACGCTGATGTTCCTGCTGCTCGGCCTCGGCTCCTATGCCGTCGTGTCGTTCGGCTTCCTCGGCACGTGGAGCCCGGCACTGCGCTGGGCCTTCTCGACGCGGATCGCCCTGCTCATGTTCGTCGTCCCCGTGCTGGTCACCCTCGGGCGCCCGGTGTCGCTGGCCCGCGCGGTGCTCTCGACCCGGCCCCGTGCACGCGTGAACGGCTTCCTGCGCTCCTGGCTCGCGAAGTTCTTCGGCAACGCGATCATGGCGCCGGTGTTCACCTGCCTCGTGTTCTCGGTGTTCTTCACGCCGCTGTCGGCGGTGCTGCGCGTCAACCCGGTCACCGAAGGCGTGGCATCCGCGATCGTGCCGCTGCTGGGCCTGCTGATGATCCTGCCGATGGCGGCGCACACGGTCGCGCGCACGAGCCTGTTCATCGTGGCCGAGTTCATGTTCGCGTTCGTAGAGCTCGTGCTCGACGCGATTCCCGGCGTGCTGCTGCGATTGGGCACCGTCGTCTTCGACCATGCGGGCCCCTGGCCCGGGGCGCTGCCGGTGTGGTTCCCGAACCCGCTGCGCGATCAGCAGCTCTCCGGCGACTTCCTGTGGTTCATCGCCGAGATCGTGGACGTGCCGATCCTGGTGATCCTGATGATGCGATGGATCCGCTCCGACCGGCGCGAATCGCGCAGCATGGACGAGCTCAGCGACGAGGAGATGGCCGAGCTCACCGCGGCGCACCTGCGCGGGGAATGACGGATCCGGATCTCGTCCGCGCGTGGTCAGGTCGCAGTCTCTGCGGCGGATCGGCCCGCGGCCGCGCAGAAATCGCGACCTGATCGGGCACGCGGCTCACTCCGCCGGCGCAGCCTTGCGGATGCGCTCGCCGAGGAAGACGAGGTCGGCGGCGGAGAGCGCGGTCACGGCATAGGAGACCGGCCACACGGCGCCCTCGTCGAGCTGGGCGGGCCACTCGAACTCGAACGTGGCGTAGCGCACCTTGAACTTGGCCTTGGGCTTGAAGAAGCAGACGACCTTGCCGGCGGCGTTGGCCCAGGCCGGCATGCCGTAGTACGTGCGGGGCACGAGGTGCGGAGCGTTCTCGGTGACCAGGCGGTGCAGCGCCTCGGCGAGCGTGCCGTCCTCCGCGTCCATCTCGGCGATCTTGGCCCGCACATCGGCCTCCCCGGCGGCACGGGCCTCCTCGGCGGAGATCTTCTTCCGCGCGACGCGGGTGCGGCTCTCCTTCGCGGCCTCCTTGACGGCGGCGCGCTCGAACTCGGTCAGTACGGGGGCGGTGTTCTCGGTCATGGCATCCTCCTGTCGACGCCCCGCGGATCCGGGGACATCGTCAGCCTACGAACGCGCGCGGACCGGCGCTTCTTCAGAACTGATCGATCCGCAGGAGCCCTCGCGCGAGGGCCGGACCCGCCAACGATGCCGGAGCGGGATCCGCTCGCGGTGCCGGCGGAGGAGCTCGTCGAGGCAGTGGTGCGAGAGGTGCACCTGGGTGGACGGCGTGGGAGCGGACGGCGTCCTACCTGTCGTGACGTCCTAGGGTGTGAACCATGGACATGCGCGTCGCGGCGTACGCGGTCATCCTCGACGATGACGGGCGGGTGCTTCTCGCGCGGTGGACCGAGGGCCGCCGGGTGTCGTGGACGATGCCGGGCGGCGGGCTGGAGCCGGGTGAGGACCCGGAGGCCGCGGTCCGGCGCGAGGTGCGCGAAGAGACCGGTTACAAGGTGGTCGTCGACGAGCTGCTCGGGATCCACTCCAGGGTGATCCCCGCCCGCCGCCGGGTCACTCCCGGCGCGGCCGAGCCGCTGCACACTCTGCGCATCGTGTACCGCGCGCGGATCACCGGCGGGCGCCTGCGGTTCGAGAAGAACGGATCCACCGACATGGCCGCCTGGTACGCGCTCGACGAGGTCGCCGGCCTGCAGCGCGTGCGGCTCATCGACATCGCCCTCGGCATGGCGGGCCTCACCGGCTGACGTCAGCGCAGCACCTCGACCAGGGCGATCCACGAGATCACGATCGCCACGACGAGCGCGAGCAGCGAGCCGGTCGCGGCGAGCACCAGGCCGGCCGGCTGCCCTGCGAGCAGGAGCGCGCCGGCGGCGGTGTACGCCGCGACGGGGAGGAACCCCAACGACGCGCGGAGCACCGGATTGCCGTGCCCGGGGTCGTGTCGCAGAGAGAGCGCCGCGTGCACCTGGAACCCCGCCGCGGCAGCGGTGATGATCAGGACGAGCGCGCCGAACCATCCGCCGCCGATGTGCGGGATGAGGGCGAGGCCGGAGGCGAGGATCGCGAGCACGAGTCCGGCGAGGGCCGCAGCGAGCCGGGCGGTCAGCGCCTTGGCGGCCACGATCTTGCCGATGTTGACGCTCGCGGCGACGATGACGAGTCCGGCGAGGGCCGCCGTCGCGCCCAGCATCGCGACGTGGAACTCCGACCATGCCTCCAGCGCATCCGTCATGCCCGGATGCTACTCCCCGCGGGCGCCCTGCGAACGGGAGTGCGGGCTACTCCGGCTCGGAGATGTCGGAGACGGTCGCGTCGTAGGCGGAGATGAGGGCGTCGCCGTCGACGAACAGGCTGTATCCGTGCGCGCCGGCGCCCATCGCGATCCGCCGGCCGCGGATCGTCTCATCCGCGAACACCGGCCAGGCGGTGGTGCTGCCGATCGGAACGATCGTGCCGCGCTCGTAGCCGGTCGCTGCCAGCGCGACGGCGGGATCCGGGAGCTTCAGCCGGTTGACCCCCACCAGGGCGCGCAGCTTGGGCCAGGAGATCTTGCGACCGCCGGGGATCAGCGCGAACAGGAACGTGTCGTCGCTCCGCTTGACCACGAGGGTCTTCACGATGCCGGAGGGATCCAGTCCGAGCAGGGCCGCGGCCTCGTGCAGGCTGTTGGCCGCCGGGCGCTTCCTGATCTCGATGTCGAGTCCGCGTTCGGCCGCGGCCTCGCGCACGCGGGCGTGCGGATCCGGCCCGTCGCCGGGGAGGTCGGCGGGCTCGGGGACCGATGAAACGGAGGCGCTCACGCCTCGGAGGCGTTCAGCGGGTCGTCGGCGACCCAGAGCTCGTCGTCGGCGCGCAACGCCTGCCAGGCGGCGATCAGGACGCCCACGGCAGCCGCGGCGCCGAGGACGATCGCGATCACCGCGCCGATGCCGAGGCCGCTCTTGCGCTCGGCCGGCGCGGAGAGCACGGCGCGCGGGGTGTGCGCGGTTCCGGTGCGCTTGGCGTTGGCGATGTCCCACGCGGTGAGCGCGGAGCCGACCACGCCGCCGATCGCCGGGACCACCTTGTGGTCGACGACGTCGCGGGAGAACTTGACGCCCTTGTCCACGACGGGGACCACGCGGTGCTCGTACACGTCCTGCACCGTGGGCACGACCTGCTCGCGGCGGAAGTTGTCGAGCTGGCGACCCGCCTCACGGGCGATGTCGGCGGCCTCGCCGACGACGACCTGCTGGGCGGCCCACAGCTTGGCGGCCTCGCTCTGCAGCTGACGGAGTTCCTTCTGACGCTTGCGGCTCAGGCTCACGATGCCCTCCCAATCGAAACGGGGTTCGGACTCACCATCTTGCCAGACAAGCTCCTGAGTGGCGGGTGTGCGTCGCAGAACTTCCCGGCGGAATCAGAGACTGCCGGGGATCCGATGCGAGAATGGACCCATGCCTCACGCCACTCACGTCGCCACGCTGCACACCAACCACGGAGACATCGTCGTCAACCTCTTCGGTGACCACGCTCCCCGCACCGTGAAGAACTTCGTCGAACTCTCCGACGGCACCGGATCCTGGACGCACCCCGCCACCGGTAAGCCGGGCGAGGGCGCGCTGTACAAGGACGTCATCTTCCACCGGATCATCCCGAACTTCATGATCCAGGGCGGCGACCCGCTCGGACAGGGCGTCGGCGGCCCCGGCTACACGTTCAACGACGAGATCCACGGCGAACTGAACTTCAACGAGCCCTACATCCTCGCGATGGCCAACGCCGGTCTGCGCCGCAACGCCATCACCGGCCAGGCCGAGGGCACCAACGGCTCGCAGTTCTTCATCACGACCGACCCGACCCCGTGGCTGCAGGGCAAGCACACGATCTTCGGCGAGGTCGCGGACGACGCGTCCAAGGCCGTCGTGGACGAGATCGCGGCCGTGCGCACCGGAGCGGGCGACCGCCCGGTCGAGGACGTCGTGCTGCAGTCCGTCGACATCGTCGCGAACTGACCCCGCACACGGACTCCGGAGCGCACGGATGACGACTTCGGAGTTCCACGCGAATCCCGACAACTTCTGCTACCGGCATCCCGGCCGGCAGAGCTTCGTGCTGTGCCAGCGGTGCATGCGCACGATCTGCCCGGAGTGCCAGACCCAGGCCCCGGTCGGGGTGATCTGCCCCGAGTGCATGCAGGAGCAGCGCCGCAATCAGACCCCCGCCCAGCGCCGGGCCAACCGGCGCTGGGGCGCGCGGTCGATGACCGCCGTCGGCGGACGTCCGATCGTGACGTACTGGATCCTCGCGATCACCTCGGCGGTGAGTGTCTTGGCCGAGCTCCCGGGAGTCGGGGTCGTGATCAAGAACGTGCTGCTCTTCGCCGGCGCGTACCTCTACCCCTCGCTGTCCGGTCTGCCGTTCGAACCCTGGCGTCTGCTGACCGCGCTGCTCGTGCACGGCGGCTTCATCCACCTCGGCCTCAACATGCTGGCGCTGTGGATGGTCGGGCAGCAGCTCGAGCCGCTGCTGGGGCGTGCGAGGTTCCTCACGCTGTATCTCGTGAGCGGTCTCGGCGGGTCCGTCGCGATGGCTCTGATCGATCCGGCACAGCCTACAATCGGGGCGTCCGGGGCGATCTTCGGCCTGTTCGTCGCTCTTATCGTGATCGGCCGCCACCTCGGTGGCAACATCGTCGGGGCGCTGGTCGTGCTTGCGATCAACTTCGCGTACGGGTTCATCGTGCCGGGGATCGCGTGGCAGGCGCACGTCGGCGGTGCCGTCGTCGGCGCGCTGATCGCGCTCATCTACGTCCGCACGAGCGGCCGCGGCACCACGAAGTTCTGGTGGATCGGCCTCGTCTCGGCGCTCGTGCTGGTGCTCCTCGTCGTGGTCGCGGTGGTTCCGCCCCTGCTCATCACCGCCGGTCACTGACCGCCCGATCGGAACGGCCCTCGCCTTCGGGCGGGGGCCGTTCTGCGTCCTCCTCAGCATGTGAATGACAGGCGTGTAATTCTCCCCACATGGGGATAGATCTGTGGATAACTTCGGGGAGGGGATGTGTATATCCATCCCCAGAATGTGGATAACCCCTCGGATCCGTGGACAACCCTGCGGGATACCGGATCCGGAATGCAGAAACGCCCCCGCGCGGGCGGGGGCGTTTCGGAGAGCGGGAAGGCGGCGTCAGCGCCAGCGCGTGGTCATCAGGAAGCCGATCAGGGCGATGCCGAGACCGATCAGCAGGTTCCAGGACTGCAGGCCGGGGATCGGGTACTGCATGCCGGTGATGTAGAAGACCAGGATCCAGGCGAGGCCCAGCAGCATGAAGCCGACCATGACCGGCTTGAACCACACGGCGTTGGGCGCGGCCTCGCCGTCCACCTTCTCGACGACGGCTTCTTCGGGCTTACGGGATCGTGCCATGCGCACAGTCTACCCAACAGGCCGCGTCGGCATCAGGCTGTCGTCCGACGGCAAGGTGCGCTCGGTAGGATCGCGGGATGACCGACGCTCCGCGAGCCTCTGCGCGCCGCGCCCGCCGGGGCCGACGCCCGCGCCGCCGCGCCACGGTCGTGAGCGTGCTCGGCGAGCTCCTGCTGACCGCGGGCGTCGTGGTGCTGCTGTACGCCGCGTGGCAGATGTGGATCGGCGACATCATCATGAGCGCCTCCGCGAACGACAAGGGGCAGCAGATCTCCGCCGCATGGGCGAAGGAGCCCGCGCCGGCGCTGCCGCCGGTGATCGACGACGGGAACGGCGTCGACGGCGCCCATCCCCGGTACGAGCCGCCCGTGATGACCCCGCCCGCGAACGGCGTCCCGTGGGGCGCGCAGATGCACGTGCCGCGATGGGGATCGGACTACAACGTGCAGATCGCCGGCGGGGTGACCAGGCCCGACACCCTCGACCACGGCTGGATCGGCGTCTACCCGACGTCCGGGATGCCCGGCCAGCCCGGCAACTTCACGATGGCCGCCCACCGCACCACCTGGGGCAAGCCCTTCAACCAGCTAGACCGGCTGCACCTGAACGACGCGATCGTGATCGAGACGGAGCAGGGGTGGTACACCTATCGGTTCCGCACCCTGGAGTACGTCACGCCCGACAGCGTCGACGTGCTGAACCCCGTGCCGCAGGAGACGGGCGTCCCCGCCGGGGGGCGGTACATCACCCTCACCGCGTGCTCGCCGCTGTACTCGCTCGCCGAGCGCATCGTGGCCTACGGGGTGTTCGAGAGCTTCCAGCCGCGGGCCCTGGGCGCCCCGGCCTCGCTGAAGGCGGTGAGCTGATGTACGGCGCTCTGTGGCGGATCCTCCCCGGCCCGTGGTGGGTGCGGCTGATCATCGTGCTCGTGCTGCTCGCGGCAGTGCTCTACGGCCTGATGTTCTGGGTCTTCCCGTGGGTGAGCCCGTTCATCTCGCCGGGTGACGTCAGCATCGAACCCTCGCCGACCGCGACCTGATCGAGGTCGGGCGCCCTGCCTCTTCGAGAGGCCGGGCACCCGACGCCGAGTCCGGCCGCTACTTGCCGGTGCAGTAGGTCAGGTCGATCGTGGACAGCACGGGCACGTCTCCCGGGGGCGCCGACATCGAAGAGACGGTCTTCGGGTCGGTGGCCTTGCACTGCGGGTTCTCGACAGGGTTCGCGGTCAGGCCCTGCTGCTGCAGGGTCTGGGTCGCCGAGTCGAGCGTCCAGCCGGTGAGGTCGTTGAGCGTCACGACGCCGCTGGCGACGACGAGGTCGATGACGGTCCCCGGGGGCACCTTCGTGTCGGCCTGCACGCTCGAGGACAGCACGATGTCGTGCTGCGTGCGGGGATCGTTCTTCTGCGTCACGGATCCGAGCTGCAGCCCGATCTTGGCCAGCGCGTCCTTCGCGGCGGTGGCACTGAGTCCGACCAGCTGGGGGACCGCGACATCGGCGGCGCCGGAGGAGACGTACACCGTCACCGACTGGCCCTTGTCCATGTGCGTGCCGGCCGCGGGCTCCGTGCTGACGACCTTGCCCTTGTCCACGGTCGCATCCGTCTGATCGATGCGGATCGCGCGCAGGTCGTTCTTCGCCAGCAGCGCGACCGCGGATTCGTAGGTCTGCCCGGTGAGACTCGGCACGGCGCGCGTGGCGGTCGGGATGTCGGCGGTGGGCTTGATCGCGAGCACCCAGATCAGCACGGACGCCATCAGCACGACGAGCAGCGCGACGCCGGCCCAGATCCATGCGACAGGGGGCCCCGACTGCGTCCGCGTCATGGTCGTGTCGGTGGAGAGCTGGCGCAGCGTGCGCGCGGTCTCCTGCGCGTGCCGCGGGCTCGGGCCGTAGAGCTCGCTGGTGAGCGAGGAGAGCTGCTTCTTGGTGGGCACGCCGCCGGCCACGGCGTCGTCGAGCGCGGTGCGGAACGAGACCGCATCGGGGAAGCGCTGGAACGGATCCTTCGCCATCGCGCGCAGCACGACCGGATCCAGGGCGCGGATGCGCTCGAGCTCGGCGGCGGAGTGCTCCTCGTCGTGCACCTCGCTCGGCGGCAGGGGCGTCTCGCTGACGTGCTGGTAGGCGACGGCGACCGGGGAATCCCCGCGGAACGGCTGGCGTCCGGTGAGCATCTCGTACAGCACGATGCCCGCGGAGTACAGGTCGGTGCGGGCGTCGACCTGCTCGCCCTTGGCCTGCTCCGGCGAGAAGTACGCGGCCGTGCCGATGATCTGGGTGGTCTCGGCGACCGTGGAGGAGGAGTCGGAGACGGCACGGGCGATCCCGAAGTCCATCACCTTGACCGTGCCGTTCGGGGTCACCTTGACGTTGCCGGGCTTGATGTCGCGGTGCACGACGCCGGCACGGTGGGAGTACTCGAGAGCCTCGAGGATCCCGTCCGCGTAGCGCACGGCGTCGGCGGTCGGCACCGGACCGCGCGCGATGATGTCCTTCAGCAGGTCGCCGGGGACGAGCTCCATGACGATGAAGGGCACCGGCTCGGCGGGCGTGCCGCCGGCCTCCGCCGTGCTGTCCTCCCCGGCGTCGAACACGCGCACGATCGACGGGTGCGACATGCGCGACGCCGCCTGCGCCTCCATCCGGAACCGCGTGCGGAACGCCGTGTCGCGGGCGAGTTCGCGGTCGAGGATCTTGATCGCGACCTCGCGTCCGAGGGTCAGGTCGTAACCCCGGTGCACATGTGCCATGCCACCGCGGCCGATGAGGTCATCGACGCGGTAGCGACCGGCCATGACGCGCGTGATCGTCGCCACAGAGGACCCCCCTGGTTCTCTTGTTCTTACTGCTTACGGGCCGCTCAGGGCGTTGGCGGCGGTGAGACCGGACCGGTGCCCGGCAGGATCGGATCCGACATCTGCGGCGACGGTCCGCTCTCGCGCTTGCTGTCCCCGCACAGGGCCAGATAGGTCGCGGTGACCTGGCCGCCCGGCTGGTTGGCGATCGAGATCTCGGCGTTGAGCGTGCCGGCGTCGAAGGTCTTCTGGGATCCGTCGCCGACGAACGTCGCGTTGGTGAGGGTCACCACGTAGCCCGACACGTTGCCGGTGCCGCTCGGGCACACGAAGCCGGCCCAGCTCAGCTGCACGGTTCCGCCCGCGGTGGCGGGCCCGGCGAGCTTCGGAGCGGAGTCGGGGGCGCCGATCGGGACGAGGTCGCCGTACACCGCCAGCTGGACGACGGTGCCCTTCTTGACGTTGCCGCCGCTGGGATCGGTGCTGTAGACCGTGCCGACCTTGTCCTGCGCCGGGGCGTGGTCGCCCGTGGAGCAGGTGCCGTCGAGGCCGGCGCCCTTGAGCGTCTGCACGGCGGCGTCGCACGACTGCCCGATCAGGCCGAGAGTGCCGAGCGCGACCGTGTCGGCGGTAGGCGCCGGCGTGGGCGTCGGGGTCGGCGTCTTGGACGGCGTCGAGACCGAGGAGGTCGACGGAGCGGGCTCCGGCGCCTTCTGATTCGTCAGCAGCGCCAACAACGTGCCGCCGAGCACGATGATCAGCAGCGCGATGAGCGCGATGAGCGGCCAGGTCCACGGACTGCGCTTCTTCTTCTCCGGCGCCTCATCGGCCCCGGTCGGGATCTGCGCGGTCGTCGGCATGATGGTGGTCGCGCCCTGGGTCGCGCCCAGGAGCTGGGTCATGGCGTCGCTGCCGGCCGCACCCGCGACGGCACCGGCGCCCACGACGCCGGCGATGACGGCCGGGACCGCGATCGCGGCCGAGTTCAGGTCGCCGCGGCGCAGCGCCTGCGCGGCGCGGGCGACCGTGGCCGCGGAGCTCGGCCGGTCGGCCGGCTTCTTCGCGATCATGGCCATGACCAGGTTCTGCACCGGCTGCGGCACGGTCGCGGGCAGCGGCGGCGGGGTGTCGTTGATCTGCGCCATCGCGATCGCGACCTGCGACTCGCCCGTGAACGGACGCTTCCCGGCCAGGCACTCGTACGCGACGATGCCGAGCGAGTAGATGTCGGTGGCCGGGGACGCGGCGTGCCCGGAGGCCTGCTCGGGCGAGAGGTACTGCACGGTGCCCATGACCTGACCGGTGGCCGTCAGCGGCACCTGGTCGGCGATGCGGGCGATGCCGAAGTCGGTGATCTTGACCCGGCCGTCCGGGGTGATCAGCAGGTTGCCGGGCTTGATGTCACGGTGCACGAGGCCCGCGGCGTGCGCGGCCTGCAGCGCGGAGGCGGTCTGCGCGACGATGTCGAGCGTCTTGTCGGCGCTGAGGGATCCCTCGCGCTCGATGATCGTGGAGAGGGCCTCGCCGGGGACGAGCTCCATGACGAGGTACGCGGAGCCGTTCTCCTCGCCGTAGTCGAAGACGCTCGCGATGCCCTCGTGGTTCACGAGGGCGGCGTGGCGGGCCTCGGCGCGGAAGCGCTCGAGGAAGCCAGGATCCCCCATGTACTCGTCCTTGAGGATCTTGATGGCGACGGTCCGTCCGATGACGTGATCGGTCGCCTCCCACACCTCGCCCATGCCACCGATGGCGATCCGAGACTGCAGCTCGTAGCGACCGCCGAAATGCACACCCTGCGTCGGCCTCATTTCTTCAGCACCGCCTCCATGACCTTCTTGGCAATCGGTGATGCGATCGCATCACCGGATCCGGATTGTCCCTGCCCACCGCCGTCTTCGACGACGACCGCAACGGCGATCTCCGGGTTCGAAGCGGGCGCGAAGCCGGTGAACCACAGCGTGTAGGGGTTCGTATCACCGTTCTCCGCTGTGCCCGTCTTACCGGCCACGTCGACTCCGTCTATTCTTGCACCCTGCGCCGCGCCGCTTGAGACCGACGCCTGCATGGCGGCGGTGATCGCCGAGGCCTGGTCGGAGCTCATCGCCTGCCCGAACTCGCTGTTGTCGATCTGCTTCAGCACCGACAGATCGTCGCCGAGGACCTGATCGACCATGCGCGGGTTCATCACGACACCGCCGTTCGCGATGCCGGCCGAGACCATGGCCATCTGCAGCGGGGTCGCCCTCACGTCGCCCTGTCCGAAGCCCGTGAGACCGGTCTTGTCGGGCGAGAGGCTCTTCGGGTAGGTGGATGCGGACGACTCCAGCGGAAGCGAGAACTCCTTGCCGAAGCCGAACTTCTCCGCGGAGGAGCGGATCGCCTTGTCCCCGAGCTGCACCGCGAGCTCGGCCATCGGGATGTTGCAGCTGTACCGGATCGCATCCGCGAGGCTCACGGTCTGCCCGTCGCCGCCGGGGCACGCGCCGCCCCACGAGTTGTGCACGGCGGTGCTGGTGCCCGGCAGCGTGAACGCGGCCGGGTTCGGGAACGTCGACTGCATGGTGAATTTGCCGGAATCGAGCGCCGCGGCGGCCACGACGAGCTTGAACGTGGAACCGGGAGGGTTCATGTTGCCGCCGATGGCGCGGTTCGACAGCGGCTTGTTCGGATCGGCGACGAGGCCGTCATAGGTGGCGTTCGCGGCCTTCGAGTCGTGCACGGCGAGACTGTTCGTGTCGTAGCCCGGGGTGGAGACCATCGCGAGGATCCGCCCGGTCTTCGGCTCGATCGCGACGACCGCGCCCTGCAGGCCCTGCAGCGCGTCGTAGGCGGCCTTCTGCGCCACCGGGTCGAGGCTGAGGCGGACGTTCGCGCCCTTCTGCGGCTGGCCCGAGACGATGCGCTCGATCGAGGAGAGGAAGTTCGAGCCCCCGGTGCCGCTGAGCTCGCTGTTCATGGCCTTCTCGATGCCGGTCGCGCTGCCCAGGGCGGGGTTGTAGTAGCCGGTGACCGAGGACCACATCTGCGGATCCGTGTACACCCGCTGGAACGAGTACATGTCGCCAGAGGGGGTCGAGGTGGCGATCGGCGTGTCGCCGGCGAGGATGGATCCGCGCTGGATCTCGTAGCTGTCCAGTCGGGTGCGCCGATTGGCGTCGTTCTGCGCGAGCGCGTCCGCCTGCACGACCTGGATCCAGCTCACCGAGCCGAACAGCGCGAGGAACATGACCAGCACGAGGATGCTGATCCGTCTGAGTTCTTTAGTCATGCGGCACCCCCTGGGGTGTCGTGCTCATCGGTCCCTGAGCGACGCTTCGACTCGCTGGCGCTCGCTCAGCGCGGGTCTCCACGAGACGAAGGGTCGTCATCCGATCACCACCCTGGGTTGGCGGCGCACGCCGTCGGAGATCCGCAGCAGCAGGCCGACGATGAGCCAGTTGGCGATGAGCGAGGATCCTCCCGCCGCCAGGAACGGCGTGGTGAGGCCGGTCAGCGGGATCACCCGGGTGACGCCGCCGACCATGATGAAGACCTGCAGGCCGATCGTGAACGAGACGCCCACGGCGAGCAGCTTGCCGAAGTCGTCCTGACCGGCGACGCCGATCCGCAGACCCCGGCTGACGAACACCATGTACAGGCAGAGCACGGCGAACAGCCCGATCAGGCCGATCTCCTCGCCCAGGCTGGTGATGATGAAGTCGCTCTCGGCGACCGGCGTGATCTGCGGGCGCCCCTGGCCGAGGCCGGTGCCGAGCAGCCCGCCGTGCGCGAGGCCGAAGATGCCCTGCGTGAGCTGGTAGCTCTGGTCCTCCATGAGGTCGGGGTTGAAGGCGTTGATCCACGTGTTGAAGCGGTTCTGCACGTAGGTCAGGAACTGCGACACGACCGCGACGCCGATCACCACGCCCACGACGCCGATGAGCACCCAGCTGGTCTTCCCGGTCGCGACGTAGAGCATCACGATGAACATGCCGAAGATGAGGACACCGGTGCCGAGGTCGTGCTGCGCGACGATGATGGCGAGCGAGATCAGCCAGACCACGATCACCGGTCCCAGCTCGCGCATGCGCGGCCAGGTGATGCCGGCGAACCGCTTGCCCACGGACGACAGGCTCTCCCTCGTGCGCACGAGGTAGCCCGCGAAGAAGATCGCCAGGAAGATCTTCGAGAGCTCGCCCGGCTGGAAGCCCAGCCCGCCGATCGAGATCCAGACGTCGGCGTTCGCGTCGGCCTTGAGGCCGGGGATGAAGGGCAGGACGAGGAGCACCAGGCCGGCCAGCCCGGACAGGTACGTGTACTTGTACAGCACGCGGTAGTTGCGCAGGAAGATCACGAGGGCGATCGCGCCGGCCACCGAGATCGCCATCCACATGAGCTGCTTGTTGGAGGAGGCGTTCCAGCCCGTGGCCTGGTTGGCGACGTCGATGCGGTAGATCTCCGCGATGCCCACGCCGGTGAGGAGCGTGGCGATGGGCAGGACGAACGGATCCGCATCGCTCGCGACGAAGCGCAGAACGATGTGCAGGGCGAACACGAGCACGGCGAGCCCGCCGCCGATGAGCAGGATCATCGGGTCGATCCGGCCGAGGGCGCCCAGCTGCACGAGGGTGAGCGCGCTGCCCGCGACGACCACCGCGAACAGCAGGAGCCAGAACTCGCGATTGCGCTGGCTCTGCGGGCCGCGGATCCTGCGCAGCGCGCGCAGCACGGCGGTGTCGGCCGCGACGTCGCCGGAGTGGGGGGCGGGTGCGGTGGCGGTCATGGCGTCTTCCCCGTCCCGGCCGAGGCGCGGAGGCGCCCGACGATGGCCGTCGCGTCGTCGAGGGAGCGTGCGGTGATGGTCTGCTGCACGAGCGACTGGTTGAAGCTGGGCAGGTCGGACATCTTGATGCCGGTGTCCTCGTACACGTGGGAGAGCGAGATCGGTCCGATGTCCTGCTGGATCCCCTGGAACACGGCGACCGTGTCGTTCTGGGAATCGACCCCCACGAAGTAGCGCGTCTGGGTCCACGCGTAGGCGCCGAACAGCGCGGCCGCCATGAGCGCGATGACCACGATGAGTCCGGTGATCCACCCGACGCGGCGACGCACCGACCGGCGGTGGTCCTCCTCGATGAGCTCCTCGAGGTAGTCCGCGGCGGGCTCGAAGTGCGTCGGCTCGTTCGCCGCCTGGCGCACCGGGTGCAGCCAGCTCGGGCGTGCAGGGCGCGCGGCCGGCACGATGATGCCCTGCGGGTTCGCCGCGGCGCCGACGACGGTCGCGGATCCGGAGAGCACGGGGTGCTGGCCGCCGACGTCGACGATCACGATCGTGACGTTGTCGGGGGCGCCGCCGTCGAGCGCGTACTTCAGCAGGCCGTCCGCGGTGCGTCCAGGGGCCATGCCCAGCCGCAGCGTCTTCTCCATGTGCACTTCGTCGACGACGCCGGAGAGGCCGTCGGAGCACAGCAGCCAGCGGTCGCCGGGCAGCGTCGGCATGACGAACATGTCGAGCTCGGGGTCCGCGTCCATGTCGCTGAGCACGCGCATGAGGACGGAGCGGCGCGGGTGGTAGCGCGCCTCCTCCGGCGTGATCCTGCCCGAGTCGACCAGGCGCTGCACGAACGTGTGGTCGGTGGTGATCTGGGTGAGCGTCTCGTCGCGGTAGAGGTAGATCCGGGAGTCGCCGATGTGGCCGATGACGGCGTAGTCGTCGACCATGATGATCGCGTCGAGCGTGGTGCCGAGACCCGCGAGCTCCGGACGGTCCTTGACGGCGC
The DNA here is from genome assembly GCF_002257455.1 of Microbacterium sp. 13-71-7. GTDB lineage: Bacteria > Actinomycetota > Actinomycetes > Actinomycetales > Microbacteriaceae > Microbacterium. Next base: position 2,272 of record NZ_NCKN01000028.1, on the reverse strand, counting down.
GGATCATGTCGCCCGCGGCGGTCGTGGCGGCGGCCTGGAGCGAGGCCTCCGCGTCCATGGTCGAGGGGTAGGCGTGATCGAGGTTCTGCAGCCGGTGGATCGCGAGGCTGCTGGCGACGTCGCCGCCCGCGTGGCCGCCCATGCCGTCGGCGACGACGAACAGGTTCGCCCCGGCGTAGCCGGAGTCCTGGTTGTTGGAGCGGACCTTCCCGGTGTGGGAGATCGCGGCGCTCGAGCCCTCGAAGACCATGGCCGCCGGTTACGCCCGCAGCTCGAACGTCGTGGCGCCCACCTTGATGGGTGCGCCGATCGCCACGGCGACGGGGGCGCCGACGCGCTCGCCGCTCAGGAACGTGCCGTTCGTGGAGTCGAGATCCTGGAGCATCCACTGGTCGCCCCACAGCAGCAGGCGCGCGTGATGGCTGGACGTGTAGTCGTCGCGGATGACCAGCCCCGACTCGCTCGAGCGGCCGATCGACATCGGCTCGGATCCCAGCGGCACCTCGAGGCCGGCCTTGGGCCCCGAGGTGATGACGAGCTTGCTGACGGTGGACGTGGTGGCGGGTCCGCCGGGCCTGCTCCTCGGTGCGGCCGCGGGCTTCGCGGGCGACGGGGCGGGCTTCGCCGCGGGGGCGCTCGGTGCGGCCTCGCCCTGGGGCAGCTTGCGCACGCGCACGCCGAACAGATCCGCGCGGAGCGAGTAGACGACCGCGAACACGAAGAACCACATCAGCACGAGGAAGCCGATGCGCAGGAGGAGGAGGGTGAGGGAGCTCGGATCGGTCACGGATTGACCCCGAACGCGCGCGTGGCATCGTCGCCGCGGCCGCCGCGGGCCGGCTCGGAGACGGGGACGACCTCGAATGTCAGATCCGTGCGGCCGATCGTGATGACCATGCCGCTCTCCAGCTGGGCCTCGCGCACGCGCTGCCCGTTCAGCTTGGTGCCGTTGGTGGAGCCGAGGTCGCGGAGCATGGCGTGGTCGCCGTCCCACAGCACCTCGGCGTGCTTGCGGCTGGATCCGGCGTCGCCGATGGTGATGTCGGCATCGCTGCCGCGACCGATGACCGTGCGCGCCTTGGTGACCGGGTAGCGGGCGCCGCCCGTGGTGACGACGGCCTGCCAGGTGACGCGCCCGCCGCTCCGCGTGGAGGCGGATTCGACGCGCACGGTGCCCGTGGCGAGCTTGTCGTCGGCTTCGAGGGCGATGTTCACGGGGCCGGAGAAGCTGTAGCCCTGCGCGCGGGCGTGCTCCTTGACCAGGACGTGCAGCTCGTCGATGAGAGCGGATCCGAGTCCGTGCATGGCCGTCGCGTCCTCGCCGCTCAGGTGCACGAGGAAGGTGGCGGGCACGATGATGCGGTCGCGGCTGACGACGGCCGCCTTCGTGTCCATCTCACGACGCAGTGCCGAAGCGATCTCCACGGGCTGGATACCGCTGCGAAAGGTCTTCGCGAACGCGCTGTTCACTGCGCGCTCGAGACCCTTCTCAAAGCTGTCTAGTAGTCCCACTGGGCTCCCATGGCTCACCGATCGGTACGGCCATCGTAGCCACACGCCCTGAATGAACCCCCGGACGGCGCGATCCGTATCCCGTGGAGCGCGGGCCAGGGCGCCGAGCGGGCGCGTGCCAGGCGCGCCCTCTGACGCCGAGCGCACGGGATCCTGCCGAGCGCCCGGGACGTTGGCGTGGACAGCCCGTGCACTCGACACGTTGCCGTGCACTCGACGGGTGCCCGTGCACTTGGGATGGGTGGGTGTGCTTGCTCGCGGATCTGACCCGTGCGGTCCGGATCCTGTCGAGTGCACGGGATCCTGCCGAGTGCACGGGACGTTGGCGTGGACAGCCCGTGCGCTCGACGCGTTGCCGTGCGCTCGACACGGCCGGGCGCGACGCCGGTTCGGAGTGCACGCCGGGGCGTGATATTCTCGGGAGGTTGGTTCGTGAGGACCGACATGCGCGAGTGGCGGAATAGGTAGACGCGCTGGCTTCAGGTGCCAGTGCCTGCAAGGGCGTGGGGGTTCAAGTCCCCCCTCGCGCACAGTGAGAAGAAGGCCCGGATCGAGAGATCCGGGCCTTCTTCGTTTCTACGGGGAAGCCGCCTGGCTGGGCGGCTCAGGCGGGCTCGGCCGCGAAGCGGCGCCGCGCCTCGTCGACCTCGACCACGCGCAGGCTCAGCCGCGTGCCAGGCGCCTCGTGCGCGCCGCGCACCAGGCCCGGAACGTCGGCGCACTCCACGAGAACGCCGAACGGCAGCGCCTTCGTGACAAA